>JBGTAU010000481.1:0-4839 GCA_041749675.1 Rhizobiaceae bacterium
GGCATCAAAGGTCGCCCACAGACATTCGACGGACGCATCCTGCAACCAATGGAAAATTATGGTGTTAAGGCCATGTCAATGGGGTTCTTGGTCGACGAGGAAACACCTATGATCTGGCGCGGTCCTATGGTCATTTCAGCGCTCACCCAAATGCTGCGCGAAGTTAACTGGGGTGATCTTGATGTCATCGTCGTCGATATGCCGCCCGGCACCGGTGACGCACAATTGACGATGGCCCAGCAAGTGCCACTGGCAGGCGCGGTGATCGTTTCGACACCACAGGATTTGGCTCTGATTGATGCGCGCAAGGCCGTTGGTATGTTCAATAAAGTGGATGTTCCTGTGCTCGGCGTGGTGGAAAACATGAGCTATTTCTTAGCGCCTGATACAGGCAAGCGTTACGATATTTTCGGACATGGCGGCGCGAAAGCAGAAGCTTTGCGTATTGGTGCGCCATTCCTCGGCGAAGTGCCGCTGGATATGGCGCTGCGTGAAAATTCAGACAATGGCACGCCGCTCACGGCAACAGAGCCGAATGGACCGCATGCTAAAATCTATCGTGATATTGCAACGAAGGTTTGGGATGGCGTGCTGGCTGGGAAGGCGGGCGGCAAAACCGCTCCATCGATTGTGTTCGAGTGAGTGGCCGTAGGTGACAAAATAGATAAGGAATTCACGGATTGCCGAATTACAAAGAAAAACCCTTGAACATCGACCCGTCGTCTATGCTGGTGCAGGCTCGTGCTGTTTGTGAATTGTTGAAGTCGTTGTCGAATGAGAAAAGGCTTTTGATTTTATGCAATCTGTCGACTGGCGAAATGACAGTAACCCAACTCGAAGAAAAACTCGGTTTTCAGCAAGCCACGCTTTCGCAACAACTTGCACGCCTTCGCGCTGAACGGCTGGTGGATACACGCCGCGATGGCCGCCAAATTTACTATTCCATTTCGGATGCGCGCGTATCTGCGTTGGTTGGCTCGCTTTATGATCTTTATTGCAAAGTCTGAGTCCTTTGGCGCAACGCCACACTTTCTATACCAAGATCAGGCGGCGGCTTTATCTTTCAATGCCATCACGGCCTGATGGTGGCTCAGGAATATTTCACCACTAAGATGCTCAGAAAAGTGACTGCGGGCAAGTGCATCCATGACCGGTCCTTTTACCTCGGACAAATGAAACCGAACGTTTGATGCCGTGAGCCGCTCGTTGATTGCCTCCAGCGATTCCAGTGCGCTGATATCAATTTCATTGATGGCGGAGCATATGAGGATCACGTCTTTGATCTCGCTGTGCTCAGCTACCAGATTATAAATACTGTCTTCAAGAAATCGTGCATTGGCAAAGTAAAGGCTTTCGTCAACGCGTACTGCCAGTATGGACGGTACGGTTATGACCTTGTGGCGCTCGACATTTCGGTAGTGTTCTGTGCCCGGCACCTGTCCAACGACCGCCATGTGCGGGCGCGAGGTCTTGTACAAATGAATGAATATGGAAGAAAGTACACCTATCAATATGCCGGTTTCTACGCCGAGCGAAAGCGTGCCGACCAACGTCGCGCAGACTGCAAAGAAGTCAGCTTTTGAATAGGCCCAGGCGCGGCTAAAAATTGAGAAGTCCACCAATGACAAGACAGCAACAATGATTGTGGCAGCCAGAGTGGCTTGCGGCAAAAAAGCGAGCAGCGGGGTCAGCGTCAGAGAGGCGATTGCCAAACCCAAAGCCGTGTATGCCCCGGCTGCTGGTGTCTGCGCGCCAGCGTCATAGTTGACGATTGAGCGTGCAAAGCCGCCAGTCACCGGATATCCGCCACTGAATGCCGACGCAAGATTAGACGCACCTAAAGCGATCAGTTCTTGGTCGGGATCAATTCGCTGGCGCTTCCTTGCCGCTAGCGTCTGGGCAACGGAAACTGATTCTACAAAACCTATGATCGACAACAAGATTGCCGACCCGATCAGCATACGTGCCTGCTCAAGCGAGAACTCCGGAATGGCAAGACTTGGCAGAGTTTGCGGTACGGTACCAACCAGCTTCACGCCATATTTATCTAGCGAGAAGGCATAAGCGGCGATCATGGTGGCAGCGATGGCGGCAACCGGCCCCATGCGTGCGAGAACAGCCGAAAGCTGCGGGTTAAGCCCAATTCTTCCCAATGTCTGCTTCAGATTCTTGCGCGACCAAAACAAAAATGCGGTGGCACTTACACCAATTGCCAGCGTTATGAAGTTGGTTTGTTTTATGTTTTCGCCAATAGAAATCAAAAGGTCCCACAGATTTTCACCGTTGGCTTTGATGCCGAGAATGTATTTCAGTTGGCTGAAAGCAATGATGATGGCTGATGCGGTGATGAAGCCCGATATCACGGGGTGAGACAGAAAATTGGCAATGAAACCAATTCGCGCAAGTCCAAGCAGAATTAGAAAAATACCCGACAAAAGCGCGAGTAAAATCGCTGCAGCAAGATACTCAGCGGATCCGGGAACAGCAATCTTGCTGACTGCGGCAGCTGTCATGAGCGATACGACTGCAACAGGGCCGACTGCCAATGCTTTGCTGGTGCCAAACAGCGCATAGGCGACCAAGGGGAGAATGGACGCGTAAAGGCCGATCTCGGGCGGCAGGCCGGCGAGCATTGCATAGGCAAGTGATTGCGGGATGAGCATAATAGTCACGATGATTGCAGCCAGCGCATCGCTGGTAAATGCAATTCGATCATAGCTCCGGCCCCAATCAAGGATCGGAAGAAGACGCTTTAAATGTTTCATGTCTTGAGCGAACGTTGTTTTGATCGGCCTTGGAGGCAAGGCAAGATCGGTTCAGAATTTATTCAGAAGTCGCCAACTGATAGAGATGCGCGCTTCTTGCTCCAGAACGGCAATAGGCGAGAATAGGTGAAACGCAATTGGCCAGAACCAGTTTCATGATGTTGACATCGTCCATTGTAATTCCACCGCTGACAACCGGCACATAATGCAGCTCAATACCCATTTGGGCGGCAGCTTGTTCCACCGCTTTGTGGCTGGGTTGGCCTGGGCCTTCATTGTCAGGGCGATTACAGATGATGCTTTTGAAGCCAGCCGCTGATAGAGCTGCAATGTCAGAGGGTTCAATTTGACCAGTCACTGATAGTCTGTCGTCAACTTTTCGAATATCCATGTGCTATCTTCTTTCGTGAGTTAAAGCGCGTTTACGGGTACTTTGAGAAAAACATTGCCGCATTCGTCCTTGGGTGGGAAGGCTCCTGCGCGCATGTTGACTTGCAGCGAGGGAATAATCAGCTTTGGCATGGCTAACGTTTTGTCGCGGGCTTCACGCGTGGCAACAAACTCGTCTTCTGAAACACCGTCGCGCAAGTGGATGTTATGCTCGCGCTCTTCCGCTACCGTGGTTTCCCATTTAATGCTGCGGCCGTTTGGACCGTAGTCATGGCACATGAATAATCGCATTTGGTTTGGAAGTTCTAGCACGCGTTTGACTGAACGGTAGAGGATGCGGGCGTCGCCGCCAGGGAAGTCTGCCCGTGCAGACCCGCCGTCCGGCATGAACAATGTATCACCGACAAAGGCTGCATCGCCGATCACGTGCGTCATGCATGCAGGCGTATGGCCTGGCGTGCTGATGGCATAAGCGGTCAATGATCCAATTTTGTAACTATCACCATCCGTAAACAAACGATCAAACTGTGATCCATCGCGGCGAAACTCCGTGCCTTCGTTGAATACTTTCCCGAAAACATCCTGAACCACGGTGATTTTGTCGCCAATGCCGATTTTTCCGCCCAACTTGCCTTGGATATACGGAGCGGCTGACAAATGGTCGGCGTGGACATGGGTTTCAATCAACCACTCAAGCTTGAGATTGTGCGCATTGATATGCTCAATCATCAGGTCGGCGTGCTGATATGTGATGCGCCCTGCGGCATAGTCAATGTCCATCACACTGTCTATGATGGCGCACGCATTTGAGGAGGGATCTTTGACGATATAGGAAATCGTATTGGTCGCCTCGTCAAAGAATGCGGTCACATCCGGTTTGACACTCATTTCAGTGGCAAAAGGTAAAGCCATCTTGTTTACTCCATTCTTGGTTTTCGTTCGTTCTCAAGCCTTGGCGGTTGTTGCCGCCAGCCGACTTTTCAAATGCCTTGCTAAAAGCATCCCCGCGGTCATGCTCAAAAGGAAAGTAATCGTTTCCATGCCACCAAATCCCAAGGCAGGAACCGCGCCTCCTGGGCAAAATCCGGCAATGCCCCAACCCACGCCAAAAAGCGCCGCGCCACCCACTAGATTTGTGTCTATTGTCTTTGATGTTGGTAGCGAATATCCATTCTCGAAAAGCGGCTGCGCGCTTTTGGCGAATATGATGCGATAGCCAATAAAGGTTGTGATCAGCGCACCGCCCATCACAAACATGAGACTTGGATCCCAAGTTCCGGCAATGTCAAAGAAATTGAGCACCTTTGCCGGGTTGGCCATGCCAGAGATCGCTATGCCAAGCCCGAAAATCATGCCGATGAGTAGTGCAGAAAGGTTCTTCATGATCAAAACACATGCCTTACAAAATAGACTGTTACGAAGGCGACGATCATAAACGTCAAGGTGGCAACGAAAGAGCGGGTAGACAAACGGGCCATTCCGCACACGCCATGTCCCGATGTACAACCGCCGCCATAGGTTACGCCGACGCCCACGATCAATCCGCCGATAATCAATGAAGTCGTGCTAACGGGGACACCAAATTCAATTGGATTGCCTGACCAAATATAAAGCATTGGCGCGATGATCGCACCGGCCAAGAATGCCGCCCGCCATTGCCAGTCATTTGGCAGCGGCGGCAGAT
>JBGTAU010000482.1:0-2075 GCA_041749675.1 Rhizobiaceae bacterium
CGCCCGCGCCCAGCACCGGCTCCATGATCATTGCTGCGATTGTATCCGCACCTTGAAATGAAATCTCTTCTTCAAACAAAGCAACAATGCGCCGCGCAATCTCCGCGCCATCGGTAGTGTTAAACGGATTGCGATAATCCCACGGTGCGGGCAGGTGGAAAACACCAGGCAACAACGGCTCATAAGCACGTCGGAAATTGGCATTGCCATTGACTGACGCGCCGCCGAAATGCGTGCCGTGATAGCCCTTTTTCAGCGCGATAAATTTCGTGCGCTCAGGTTGGCCTTTCAGCTTATGATATTGCCGCGCAAGCCGCAGCGCACTTTCCACTGAGTCTGAACCGCCAGAGGTGAAGAACGAACGCGTGAGGCCATCCGGCTTGAAAAATTCAGCCAGCTCCCAAGACAATTCAATCATTGGCGGATTGGTGGTTCCGCGAAATGACGAGTAGTAGGGCAGCAAATCCAACTGGTCTCGAATAGCCTTTTTGACCGGCTCGCACGAATAGCCCAAATTCACATTCCACAACCCACCGACGGCATCCAGCACGGTCTGCCCGTTCAAATCAGTGATCTCAACGCCGTCCGCTTTGCTGATAATTTTCGGCGGATTGTTGCGCATTTCGCCCGCGTGCGCCATCGGATGCCACAGATGCTTGGCATTGTTCTCATTGAGAAAATTGGATTCACGCATCGGAGTTTTCCTTGTCCTTTATACCGAGCATTGCCAGCGCTTGCGCATAGCTTGCCTTCGGATTGGTCACATCAAAATGAACGGTCGGAATGCCAATGGCGCGCGCGCCTTCGACATTTTTAAGTTGGTCGTCAACGAAGACGCAAGCATTGGCGGGCAGCTTCAATGCTTCTAAGCATAGGGCGTAAGCGCGTGGGTCTGGCTTCAAGATTTTGGTGTAGGTCGCGTCGATGATGACTTCAAAATGCTCAATCAGCGGAAAGTTTTTGCGAAACTCGATGCCATAAAACAGATCAAGTTCGTTGGATAAAATCGCAAGTCTCACGCCCGCTGCTTTCGCCGCAAGTATCGCAGTGCGCGCCTCTGGCCGCAACACCAGCTCCGCCTCAGCGCCGCGTGCGCGTTGGACGAACTGCATCATTGATTTCCAGTCTTCACCTACCAATTCGCCAACTTCGCGTGTGCGCGCCATCCAATAATCACGCTCGGTGATCTCGCGATTTTGCATCGAGACCCAGAGCGGGTCGCTTGCCGGATCAAATGGTCCGCGCCATGTCAAACTGCCTGCCGCAAGGCCAAGCGCCCGCTCTGTCAGATCATGTGTTTCAAACAACGTGCGTGTCACCACGCCGCCGAAATCGAGGATGAGCGCTTTGTCGGAATTCATTGTGCGCCCGCTGGAATGATGCCATCGGCAACCCAAGCATCAAACACTTCTAGCGCTTTGGCTGCAAAGGCTGGGCTATTGATGTGATCTGGAATTTCGTGAAACTCGACCGGCGGCTTGACAGCCAGCCGCATCGCTTCGGTAAACGCACGCAAACCTTCCGGATCATGCAGCGGCTCGCCCTCTTGGTCCCATTCTTGTATACCACCGCTCGGCAAAATAAATGCCACTGGCCCCCAAGCGCGATCAAGTTTGTGTCCAATCGTACGCGCTGTTTGGCGGCGACCCTCATTGTCTGTGGTGATCGAGCCAAGCAATCGGTTATGGGCGTGATAGGGGCGATTTGCAAAATGCGCTGGAACCGGCGCCCACGATTGCAGATCGACCATATCAACTGCGCCGGGCGCGATGATTTGAGGAATGCCCATTTTTGCAGCGTTTTCCAAGCGATCCCAACCGGATGACGTGGCCAACATGCCATTTTCATGATTGACGATTTCCTGCAAAGAAAAATCCATCACGGCGGCAAAGCCATTCTGAGCGGCAACGGATTCAAACGCTCGCCCGCCCATGCCCGTGGTGTGAAAAACTGCGACCTCATAACCCCGCGCTTCCAGCGCCGGTTTGAGCGGGACCATGTATTTGAGGCAGCTTTTGCCCAATGATGTCATTCCAATAATTGGCCGTTCAGTTTGCGGCTTCACGCTGGCTTTC
>JBGTAU010000483.1:0-2838 GCA_041749675.1 Rhizobiaceae bacterium
TACAACATCGGCAATGGCGGACCTGCACCGGAAAAAATAACCGACGCGATCTTCGCCCGCACCAAGTCAATCGACAAATACCTGACGGTCAATGCTGCCGATATTAATCTTGATTCAATCGGCACCTTCGATGTGGCGGGAATGCCCGTCGAGGTCATCGATCCCGTTGCCGATTATGCTGAGCTGATGGAAAGCCTGTTTGACTTCGATCTCATCCGCACAAAAATCAAAGACGGATTGACGCTCAAGATGGATTCGATGAGCGCGGTAACTGGGCCTTATGCCAAAGAGATTTTTGAAAAACGGCTTGGCGCATCTGACGGCTCGGTGATCAACTTCATCCCACTGCCGGATTTTGGTGGTCATCATCCTGATCCAAACTTGGTGCATGCGCACGAGCTGTATGAATTGATGATGTCCGACAATGCACCCGATTTTGGCGCGGCGTCTGATGGGGACGGCGACCGCAACTTGATCATCGGCAAGCACATCTTCGTCACGCCGTCAGATTCGCTCGCAATCCTCGCTGCCAATGCGCATCTGGCACCGGGCTATAAACGCGGCCTTGCTGGTATTGCGCGCTCGATGCCGACATCAGGTGCTGCGGACCGCGTTGCCGCCAAGCTCGGCATTGGCATGTATGAAACGCCCACTGGCTGGAAATTTTTCGGCAATCTTCTGGATGCTGGCATGGCGACCATTTGCGGAGAAGAAAGTGCGGGGACGGGTTCTGATCACGTGCGCGAAAAAGACGGGCTGTGGGCTGTCTTGCTTTGGCTCAACATTTTGGCGGTGCGCGGGGAGAGTGCCAAGTCCATCGTTGAAAAACACTGGGCGGAATTTGGCCGCAACTATTATTCGCGCCATGATTATGAAGAAGTCGAAAGCGAGCGTGCCACTGGTTTGATGGCTGATTTACGTTTCGCAATGACGAGCTTGCCCGGTCAAAAATTCGGTGATCTCGAAGTCGAAACCGTTGATGATTTTTCTTATCTCGATCCCGTCGATGGTTCGGTCAGTGCCAACCAAGGCATTCGTATTTTGTTTGTCGGCGGTTCCCGCGTGGTGTTCCGGTTATCGGGTACAGGCACGTCTGGTGCGACCTTGCGCGTGTATATTGAGCGTTATGAGCCTGATGCCAATCGCCACGGGATGGAAACGCAATTGGCGCTTGCAGACTTAATTGCGGCAGCCGATACAATAGCGGGCATTAAGGCCAAAACCGGCCGGGAAAAACCAACCGTTATCACATGACGCATTTACAAAACGGACCACACTTAGACGCCACCGGCGTGCAGTTTACTATTGTCTCGCACCATGCGGACACGGCTTGGCTTTGCCTATTCGATGAAACTGGCAACAGACAAACGTCCCGCCACGAAATGCAGCGGGCGCCCGGCGGGCGGTTCACAGTGCATGTCAAAGATATCAAAGCAGGTCAGCGCTATGGCTACCGTGTCGATGGACCGTGGGAGCCGCATATCGGCAACCGCTTTGATATGTCCAAGTTGCTGGTTGATCCGTACGCGACGTTATTAGACCGCCCGTTTGAATATCGCCCAGAACTTGGCGCAAAGGCGGTCGATACGACATCGATTATGCCTAAAGCCATTTTAGAATCGCCGTTCGAAGGCTCAAAACATACACCCATAAAGCTGGTCGCTGGCGGGCTGATGTATGAGGTTCCCGTCAAAGCGTTTTCGATCTTAAATAGTGACATTCCCGAAGCTCAGCGTGGCACATTGGCGGCGATTGCCCACCCTGCCTCTATTGCCCATTTCAAAAAGCTCGGTGTTTCTGCCGTCGAGTTAATGCCGATCACGGCGTGGATCGACGAGCGTCACCTTGCGCCGCATGGGTTGACCAATGCGTGGGGCTATAATCCGGTTTCCTTCATGGCGCTTGACCCGCGCCTTGCGCCCAACGGCATTGCGGACTTGCGTGCTGTCGCCGATGCGTTACACAAAGAAGGCATCGCACTTGTCTTGGATGTGGTGTTCAATCACACAGGCGAAAGCGATGCGTTCGGGCCTGTGTTGTCGCTGCGCGGGTTGGATAACGCGCTGTATTATCGCCACCATCCTGATGAACTCGGCGCATTGGTCAATGATACGGGCACCGGCAATACGCTCGCGGTTGAGCGCGCACCGGTGCGCGATTTGGTGCTAGATGCGCTGCGCCATTTTGTCAGCGTCGGCGGCGTCGATGGCTTTCGGTTTGATTTGTGTACGGTGCTCGGGCGTGATGGCAAAGGCTTTTCGCCCCATGCACCGCTATTCGAAGCCATGCGCCATGATGCTCTGCTGAGTGAAGCGACATTAATCGCCGAGCCGTGGGACATTGGTCCGGGCGGCTATCAATTGGGTAATTTTCCACCACAGTTTTTAGAATGGAATGATCGCTACCGCGATGATGTGCGGTGCTTCTGGCGCGGTGACAGCCATACGATTGGTGGCTTAGCCACACGGCTGGCTGGCAGCTCGGATTTCTTTGGGGCTGGCGCAACCCACACACGCTCGGTGAATTTTCTTGCCGCCCACGATGGCTTCACACTCGCCGATATCACCGCGTTTCGGCGTAAGCATAATATGGCGAACGGCGAGAATGATCAGGATGGTCATTCTGAAAACTTCTCATGGAACCACGGCGTCGAGGGCGATACGCCAGCGCCCGGCATTCGCTCCAAGCGTCTCGATGATATCAAGGCAATGTTGATCCTGCTGTTCATATCGCGTGGCACGCCACTCCTGTCTGCTGGCGATGAATTTGGCCGTAGCCAAAAGGGCAACAACAATGCCTATGCGCAAGACAATAAAATCACTTGGATAGATTGGGCGC
>JBGTAU010000484.1:0-8905 GCA_041749675.1 Rhizobiaceae bacterium
ACCTCTGCGCCCGTCATAACCCAAGTGCGCGCCGATATCACCATACCCGAATTCACATTGGAAAAGGCCGCTGACATTGTTTTCCCGCCCAGTGAAACAAGGACTTTGGCAAGTGGCGCAACACTGGTTTCCTATACAATCAATGACCCTGCGAAAGTTGGCATCAGTCTGATCACCCCCGGCGGCAGTTTAGATGCGCCTGCCGCTTTGTCCGATCTTGCCATGGCGGTCACGAGCCGCGGCGTAGGCGAGCTGTCACTTGCCGCTACCGACGAGCGCTACCGCATCAGCGGAATAAGTGTGAATGGCGGTTCAGGACGCCATTACTCGCAAGTGCGCGGTTCAGCGCCGGCGCAAAATTTCGAAGCGCTCGTTACCCAATTTGCTGAGGCCATCATGCACCCGCGTTTCGACGACAAGGAATGGGCTGCTGCAATCGATCAAACAGTGAATGCCGTAGAAGCATCCAAAAAATCGCCTGACTATCACGCCCTGCGCGCGCTGAGCACGGCGTTGTTTCCGGCTGGCGCACCAGAACTTATCGAACCAGATGTGGCTCAAATTAAGCAGTTTAGAAGTGCAGACGCGCAAGCCATTTATTTGCAACAAATGCGCCCTGATGAAGCAGTTTTTCATATCGCTTCAAACTTGCCAATAGATACGATTGTCACCACGCTCGACAAGGCGTTTGCTGGGTGGAACTCAAAAGCTAACCCATTGATTCTGAAGGGATATAGCGTTCCTACTGTTACGGACGCACGTCTCGAGGCTCAAGTAGATGGAGCCACACAAACCGCTATTCTTGCGGCGATCGCGGCCCCTGACGAGGGCAGTGCAGATTCTGTTGCATTTGGTCTAGCGGCTCATGTGCTCGGCGGCGATGCCGGCAGCCGTTTGAACTCTGTTCTAAGGGAAGAAAAAGGGTGGTCCTACGGCGTCGGAGCCTACTTCAATGGCGATAAAGCACGCAACAATGCGTTGCTGTTGGTTTCAACGACAGTGCAATCCGATCATACAGAAGATTCAATCCAAGAGATTAAGCGGATCATCGCAGAATTGAGCAACAAGCCGGTTACCAAACAGGAATTCGAAACCGCGCGCCGCACTATCAAGGCTCAATTCCTCAACGCCTTTGACAGCGCACCCGGCATGGCAGGCTGGGCATCGGCCTTGTACTCGCAAGGCTACCAACTCAATGACCTCAAACAATACCTACAAGACATCGATACTGTGACGTTGGAGATGGTGAACGCTCAAGCGCAACGCATAGCGAAAAGCCCGGTTGCATTGTCGATAGCTGGTGACAAAGCGTTGATGAAATAGCAACGATCACTCGCGCAACCGCAAGATTGCGCCGTCCGGGCTATCTGTCAGCAGAAAGACCTGACCGTCTTTGTCGACGCGCACATCGCGGATCCGCTCGCCCATGTCTTCTAAAAGCGCCTCTTCGCCAATAACCTTGCCCGCTTCCATGTCCAACCGAACCAATTTCATACCGGCCAAGGCACCAACAAGCAGATCTCCGTTCCACTTGGGAAAGGCGTTCCCTTGGTAAAAGGCAAGCCCTGATGGTGCAATAGATGGGACCCAAAAGTGCAGCGGTTGCTCCATACCATCTTGCGCCGTACCCACCCCAATTTTAGCACCCGAATAATCCTTGCCATAAGTGATCACCGGCCAACCGTAATTCTTACCCCCTTCCGGTCGATTGAGCTCGTCGCCCCCTTGCGCCCCATGTTCTACAGTCCAATAAGCACCGGTCGATGGATCGATTGCCGCGCCTTGCGCATTGCGGTGTCCGTAAGACCAAATTTCTGGCAGTGCGCCCGTGGTGTTTAGAAATGGATTGCCGTCTGCAGGTTTCCCAGCCTCTGATATGCGTACGGTTTTGCCCAAATGCGTCGTTAAATCTTGCGCACTATCGCGCTGCGAATAGCGATCACCAAGGGTCAGGAAAAGATTGCCGTCCGGCGCAAATACAATACGACCACCAAAATGCGCCGTGGATACGATAGCTGGTTGTTGTTGAAAAATGACTTCGACATTTTCCAGCGCTGTACTGTCTTTCGAAAGACGCGCGCGCGCCAGAGACGTAGCATTGCTCGCAATGCCCCGCGGCTCAGCGAAAGAAAAGTAGATCAATCGGTTGTTCGCAAAATCCGGATGCAACGCGACGTCTAATAATCCGCCCTGCCCGCGCGCCGCAACGCGCGGAACATTGGCTATCGGGTCAGAGAGTTTTCCATCCCGCACGATGCGCAAGCGCCCCGGTCGCTCGCTAACGAGCATCGAACCATCGGGCAGAAACGCAAGTCCCCACGGATGCTCCAAACCTTTAACAACAGTGTCGACGCTCAATGCAGATGTCGGTGATGTCGTAATCGAAAGTACCAAAAACAATGTCGCAAAAAACCGCATTGAAGTGTCTCCTGAATGCCACCGGTGAACTGAAGTGAGTAAAATTCGACATTGGGGCAATTGCATGATGTCGTCGCAAACTTCTTATCGCCGGTCGCCTTATCACGCGCCAGAATCATTTATGCCCATTACGAATTGTGGATATGGGCGGAGCGGTAATGACGAAAATAGATCGGACAGTTCTCGGCATCATCAGTTTGTGCTCCGGGATTGCTATTTTCACGGTGCAAGACACAATTTTGAAGTTCGTTTCCGGCGGTTATCCGCTTACCCAAGCCATGACTTTACGTGGCATCGTAGCATTGCCAATTTTAGGTTTTATGGTTTGGGTCACGACGGGACTTGGCGCACTAAAACGCGATCTTGTCTTTGTTTATGGCCGCGCAGTTGTCCTGTTTTTGGCGTATTTTGCCTATTACCTTGCATTCCCAGCGTTGCCTTTAGCCGATGCTGCAGCGCATTATTTCACTGTTCCACTTTTTGTCGTCGCCCTTGCCGGCCCTTATTTGGGCGAGAGGTCAAACTGGAAAGTCTGGGGTTCTATTTCGCTCGGCCTTATCGGCGTGGTAATCATGCTGCGACCTGGTGAGGGATTGTTTGAGCCGGCGGCATTGCTCTCGCTTTTGTCGGCTCTTTCCTACGCATTTGGGCAACTTATGGCGCGAAAGCACAACGCAACCACCTCCGCATGGGTGTTCGCATTCCATCAAACGCTATTGTTTTTGGTAATTGGTTTGGTATTTGCTTGGTATTTCAATTTGCTTGGCCTCACCGATGCCGCCCATCCCTCCGTGCGGTTTTTGGTGCGGCCTTGGATAATGCCATCGTGGACAGATGGCGCGCTCATGTGTCTTTGCGGCATCATTGCTGCCTTTGGTTCCGTCTTTTTGATCAACGCTTACCAGCTAGCACCCGCCAATACAGTTGCAGCATTTGAATATACCGGTCTGCCATGTTTAGCGATCATGGGGTTTCTCGTCTTTGACGAAGTGCCAAAACTAGCAACATTCATTGGTTCTGGTCTGATCGTTTCCGCTGGCTTGTTGGCGCTGCGATCACGATAAAAAGTGATCTTCGCTGACTAGAATAAACGCCGATTTCTATTAGACTATACACATGTACACATATCAAATTTCCGGAATGACTTGCAGTGGCTGCGCGGCCAAGGTGGAGCGTGCGCTTAAAGCTATTTCACCCGAAGCAACAGTAACATTAGACCCGCCACGAGCCGCTCTGCCCAAGCACATTGCTTTGGCGACAGTGAATGAAGCCCTGAAATCCGTTGGAAAATATTCTGCAAGCGAAGGTGCCCAGGTGCATAATATTGTACGGGAAAATAGCGCCATATCAATTTGGGTCTCCACCTATTATCCACTTTTGCTCATCATGGGCTTGATCGCGCTGACGTCTCTGGCCGGGCAAAGCTGGATGATGTCCTTCATGGCTGGTTTTTACATTGTGTTTGGCGCATTCAAATTGCTCGACGTACCAGCCTTTGCCCGCAGCTATGCGCAGTACGACCTTTTAGCAATGAACTTCAAACCATGGGGTTATGCATATCCATTTGTAGAAGTTGCGCTCGGGTTGGCCTTTCTGTTCTGGTATCAAATGCAAGCTGCGACATGGATCGCGCTGATATTAAGCCTTGTCGGTGCGCTCGGTGTTATCCAGTCCGTCGCCCGCAAGCAAACAATACAATGCGCTTGTTTGGGTACAGTATTCAATTTGCCAATGTCGACAGTCACCATTGTGGAAAATCTTGGAATGGCTGCAATGGCCGCATGGATGCTTATTTTCGGCATGTGAATGCCAAAAACTTCCCTAACGTGACCCCTCTTGCCAAAAATTAAAAAACGCGGCACAAATTCTACGCTGGCAATCCCAGCTTTAAGAGGCGTACACAAGGGACTTCCCAAATGGGTGAAATGACAGGCACCGTCAAATTCTTCAATCAAGACAAAGGCTTTGGCTTTATTACTCCAGATGGTGGGGCGAAGGACGTTTTCGTTCACATATCTGCTGTGCAAGGCTCTGGATTGAATGGTTTAGTAGACGGTCAAAAAGTATCTTTTGACACCGAGCCAGATAAGCGCGGCAAGGGACCAAAAGCCATCAATCTTCAGCTATTGTAAAGTTTGCATATTCAAGTTTGATTTTAGTTCAAACACACGAGATGTATGCAACATAGCAAATTACAGGGCGGATATACCCGGCCGGGAGACTGGGCAGTCTGAAAATGAAATTGAAAACTTGTCTCCCCTATGCGCTCCTTGCGCTATTGCTGACCGGTACCGTCCGCGCAGCAGAGACACTCGTTACTGTGCCAGAAGCTACCAGTCAGCCATCCCTCGCGACACCTTCCACCACCGTAACTGTAGACGCTATCTGCACACTCATTGCGTCTGAGGCTGAGAAAAACCAAATTCCGCCGGAGTTTTTTGCCCGCCTTATTTGGAAAGAAAGCCGGTTTGATCACAACGCGGTCTCGCCAGTTGGCGCAGAAGGCATCGCACAGTTCATGCCAGGCACTGCCAAACTGGTTGGGCTAAAAGATCCGTTCGACATCCACCAAGCCATTCCCGCTTCGGCTGCACATTTGGCTGATCTTAAGAAAAACCTCGGCAATTTCGGACTTGCAGCCGCTGCTTACAATGCTGGTGAAGGCCGCATTGGTCGTTGGATATCTTCCGGTGGATTTTTGCCACTCGAAACGGAGGACTATGTCATCGATATCACCGGCGAACCCGCAGATAATTTTCTAGTGCGCGATGCAGCGCTCACCATCAGACCACTGGACGCCAAACTCACTTTTGATGAAGGCTGTCGCAACTTACCTGTCATTGCTTTCAATACCGTCGCTATGGCCAGCATCAACCGCAAACCGTGGGGCGTGCAAGTAGCGGGCAATTTCCGCCGCTCTGCTGCCGTCAATCAGTATGAACGCGTGCGTCGACAGTTTGCCTCTGTTATGGCCGGGCACAAGCCAGTCGTTTCGAGAGTGCGCACACCCATCGGGCGGCGCGGTATCTACGCCGTTCGCATCGGGGCGGATTCTCGGGGTGAAGCCAATCAAATTTGCAGTGCTCTTCGCACAGTTGGCGGCGCCTGTATTGTTATGAAAAACCGGTAGAATGAAACGCAACCAACCAAATGCATAAGGAAGCCACAATTGAAACTCTTTCGCTTCGTGGTCCTAAGTTTCGTCGCCCTTTTGGCAACCCAGACCCTTGTTTTCTCCGCTAGCAAGATAGTCACGTCGCCAAGCATCGGCGGCCAACGCGATGGCAAAGGTTGCTTGATTGGAGCAGGAGAAACTTATTCAAACATCCGCAAATCATGTGTGCGCGTTTTTGACGTCGGTATTCGCCTTAATCCAATGTTGAAGGAAAAGAACGCTGTTCTGTCTACATTTATCGTGTTCGCTGGCGAAGAAGGCGAAGGTGATGTCGAAGTGTTTCTTCCATCGCGCAAAACAAGTTTCATTATGCACCAAGTTAAAGGCGAAAACTCCGGACTTTGGAAATCCAAGTCGCTTAACCTGAGCTATTGGAAAGGCATGTATTCCCTCGACAAAGCGCGTGGAAAAACCATTTATCAAGGCCCAAACGAATAGTTGGCTGCGTGGATGCTTTCTGTCTGAAATATGGCAAGTCTGTTCAGCTAGCGTTCAGGCTGCATAGCTTAAATCTCCTGTCATACCGCCCCCGCGGTCCGACCATCCAAAGGAGATTGTCATGAACAAATTTGTTAAATCCGCTGTGGCCTTGATCGCTGGCACTGCCTCGCTTGTTGTACCGCTCGCCAATGCAAATGCCGGCGATTGGTATGGCAGAGACGGTGTTTTCGTTGAGCGTCATCATGTCGTTCGCCGCCATCATCGCAATGACGATGCGCTTGCAGCTGGCATCATCGGCCTTGCTGCCGGTGCAATTATTGTCGGCGCGCTGAATCAACCCCGCTCCGCGCCCATCTATCGCCCGCGTCCGGTCTATCGTTCAGTGCCAATTTATGACACCTATCCAGACGCACCGCTGCCACCACGCCGCATTGTCAGATACAATGACCAAGTCGAACCTTGGACCCGCGATTGGTATCGCTTTTGCACAAACCGTTATCGCTCGTTCAATCCAGAAACCGGCACATATCGTGGCTACGATGGCCGCAACCATTTTTGCACCGTCAACTAAGTACCAACTTTAACGTTATCGAAGGTCGGCAAGGTAGGGATTACTCATCCGCTCCTTGCCGATTTGGCTGCCCGGACCGTGTCCGCAAATAAAGCTGACGGTATCGCCAAGCGGTAGCACTTTATCGCGGATCGAATCCAGCAATTGCTGGTGATTGCCGCCGGGCAAATCCGTGCGACCGACAGAGCCCGCAAACAGCACATCGCCAAGATGGGCAAAGCCTGCTGCGCGGTTGAAATAAATCACATGGCCCGGCGCATGGCCAGGCGTGTGATAAACTTCGAAAATATGTGTTCCAAACGAAACCGTGTCGCCATCGTTCAAGTAATGATCAGACGTCGCATTTTTCATTGCATCGCCAAGTCCGTACTTCTGCGATTGAATTTCAATACGTTGCAATAAGGGTTCGTCATCTTTGTGCGGTCCGACGATCTGAACACCAAGCTTCGCTTTTAGCTCCATCGCACCGCCAGCATGGTCAAGATGCCCATGCGTGAGCCAGATCGCGGTAATCTTTAAGCCAAGCTTTTCGACAGCTTCCAAGATGTGATCGACATCACCGCCGGGATCGACAACAACGCCTTCCTTGGTGGCATCGTCATAGAGCAAAGTGCAGTTCTGCTGAAACGCTGTTACCGGCACAATCATACCACCGAGTTGGCCCATTGAACGGCTCCTTTATGTCCTAATAAAACGTGCGCCTCAATACGCCAAACTATCTAAAAATCGCAAATAAAAACGGGCGAGGAAGCCCCCGCCCGCTCGAGAACTAAAATGGTAAAACTTATTTACCTTTGAGGACCATGCCAGCGATCGTGGACAGCACGCCGCCGCCGAGGCCGCCGCTGACGACCTGACCCAGAATGTTACCCATATCCATGCCGCCAGCAGCATCGCCGCCCAACATGCTGCCGAGTGCGCCGCCAAGTACTGCGCCGCCGCCAACACCGCCAAGTGCGCCTGCAATCAGCTTCGGCAACAATGCAGCACCAGCTGTCTTGATAATGCTGCCCATAATGCCGCCGCCAGCCATGCCGGAGATTGCCTGAATGATGATTGGAATAAGTGCTTCCATTTTTTTGTCTTCCCGTTGTTACCCGTCACGACTTTTTGTCGTGGGCGCATTTGAAACGCGATATGCGACCAAAGTCAAATAGGTTTAACACTTTGTTCACAAAACAACGCCGCACCTAAATCGAATTTCAATCCATTCAATTCGCTATTTTGGCCAATAACCACCATTTTCAGCCTATATATTAGAGTTTTGGCTGCACTTCCAGCGTGTAGTCTTCGAGCAATGTGCGTGAAATATTTCCCGGCACAAATGTGTATGGCCCAATTTCAGACACAGGCGTAACCTCCGCGCCAGTGCCGCAAATGAAACATTCTTTGAATGACGCCAGTTCATCCGGCATGATTCGCCGTTCAACAACTTCAATTCCGCGCCGATGTGCAAGGTCAATAATTGTTTGTCGGGTAATGCCATTGAGGAAGCAATCGGCAATCGGCGTATGCAGTTGGCCATCTTTGGTGAAGAAGATATTTGCGCCTGTACATTCCGCGACACGGCCTTGCCAATCAAGCATCATGGCGTCTGCATAGCCTTTACGCTCTGCGCGATGCTTGGAAATCGTGCAGATCATGTAGAGTCCAGCAGCCTTAGAATGGCAAGGCGCGGTTGCTGGGTCTGGACGACGATATTCCGCGATGTCGAGCTTAATGCCCTTCATTTTGGTTGTGACGTCAAACATGGACGGCCAATCCCAAACTGCAATTGCTGTATGAATTTTCGCGTTCTGCGCGGCAACGGCCATCATTTCTGACCCGCGCCATGCAACAGGGCGAACATAGCAACTTTTGAACCCGTTTTTATCAACAACCAACTGTTTGGCTTCTATCAATTGATCAACAGTGTAAGGAATCTTAAAGTCCAAATACTCAGCCGATTTCAAAAAACGCTCGGAATGCTCACGGCTTTTGAAAATCTTACCGCCATAGGCGCGCTCACCCTCAAACACGGAACCGCCATAATGAAGCCCATGTGAAAGAATGTGAATTTTGGCATCTTGCCAGTCCACGAGCGAACCGTTCAACCAAATAACGCCTTGAAGCTGATCAAAAGGAACCGATGCCATACTATTCTCCCGCGCTGAGCGCCCCGTTTTGTTTCATAATTAGGCTAATTTTCAAGAAATAAATTGTATACCCCAAGTGGGGGGGGGTACTAGTTGTAGAAAGTTTTAAAATAAAAATTTGTAGTTGGTAGGGGGTGTTATTTTAAAATTTGGGGAACGTGATGC
>JBGTAU010000485.1:0-8574 GCA_041749675.1 Rhizobiaceae bacterium
GGAGCGGGGGCTTTGGTTAGGCGAAACACGCGCGATGAGGAGCGGCGCTTGCCGTCATTTAATCTCATCGACCCCCTCAAATCATTCGACACAGAACTACCCGATTTTGCCAGCTTTGGCGCAACTTTCAGCGACGAGCAAACCTCTCTCACCCGCGTTGATGCCGCAGCGCTGGGCCGTCGTCTTTTGGTGCTTAAAAATGCGCTCGCTTCCATTCCTCACCAAGCCCGCCGCCTCGCCCGCTGGTACGCGCAGCGCGATCTGGCCTACGCACAAAATCAACCGCATCGCTTTTCCCCGTTGCGCCCCGGCCCAGCGCTGGCCTATCACAAACGCCACAACCAAGAAATTGATGCCATTCTCGTTGAATGCCACGGGCTTGCCGTCATGGCCCGCGCACGACACGATAGTTCTTAAAATACCCCAAAATGCAAAGTGTGATTGAACTGGTTTTCGTCAAAGCCGGTGCGCTAGCGCATGTGCAAAATCTAAACCGGCACAAGCCCAAGCTTAATCAAATACAACAGGCTGGACACCGTGATGATTGCCAAAAATGTCGTGGTCAAAATCGCCGCAGAGGCTTTCGTCGCCCACGTCTCATATTGCTGCGCCAACACAAACACATTGGTCGCCGTCGGCAGTGCGCAAATCAGCATGGCGGCATGGACCCATACATCTGGAAATGGCCCCAGCGCTCCCAGTGCCAACCAAACCAAAAAGGGATGCACGATGAGTTTAATCGGAATAATGTATGACAATTCAATTGGCACAGATTGCAACGGGCGCTGCGCCAAAGTTACGCCCATCGCAAATAAGGCACAGGGTGCAGCCGCGTTGGCAAGCAAATCCACCATCCGTTCCGCCGGTTCCGGCAGCTGCAATTGGATTGCGGCGGCGGCAACGCCAACGATTGTTGCCAAAATAAAAGGGTGTTTGAGAATATTCAAAACCGCTTCGCCAACCAGCGGCAAAATTGCCGTGCCTTGGTTTCGCGCTTTTGCCATGATCAGCGGCGCCATTGTAAAATGCAGTGCATTGTCAAAGCAAAAGATCAGCGCCACCGGCAATGCTGCGGGTGCCCCAAAAGCAGTAAGTGCCAGCCCCGGCGCCATATATCCGATATTGCCGTACGCCGCCGCAAATCCTTGGATCATCGCATCAGGCAATGGATCACGCCGCAATTTTAGCGCTACTAGCAACACCGCCAAAAATAAGAAAAACGTAACACCAGTAGTCCCAAGAACAAACCGCCAGTTGGCCAGTTCACTCACAGGCGTTTTTGCCATAAGCTTGAAAAACAGCGCAGGCAAAGCAACATAAATAATGAAGAAATTCATCCAACCCATTTGGTCTTGGCTCAGGCTGGAGCGTCGACCAAGCAAATATCCGATCAAAATCAAACCGAAAAATGGAAAAACAAGGCCAATAACTTCTAACATTTATAGCCTTTGTCCATTGGGATTCATGAGATTTTGTATGACACAGGCGTAGTCTTAGAAGCAACCAATAAAGGGCGACACAATCAGCGCGCTTTGGCCGATGGTTGTAGGCGCTCCATCTGTTGCCTATCAATCACGATCCCATTTTTTGTCGATAATGCAGTTGCTAATGCCTTTGCACGACCAGGAATGTGGACGCCAAATTCGTGCGCAAGGCGATGTAATTGTCCGGCGAGTCGAATAGAAAAATCAAGTGCCAAAACTTGCGGATCAATGGCCACAATGAACAATCCAGTGCCGCAATTTTTATCTCCTTCAAGAACTGACGCTGCATCGAGGGACCAATTTGCCCCAGAAATTCCAGCAGCCAAAACTTCGACCATCAACGCGATATTAGCGCCTCGTACGCCGCCGAAAGTTAGCAAAGCACCTTCCATTGCCGCAACTGGATCAGTTGTTGGATTGCCCTCCCGGTCAATGGCCCAACCTTCAGGAATTGAATGGCCTTTTTTTGCTGCTTCGCGAATATTGACGAAGGCACAAGCGGAAGATGACTGATCAATCAACAGTGGCGGTCCACCATCAACAGGAGCTGAAAAGGCTAAAGGGTTGGTGCAGTATATTGGCTTTACCGCACCAGCTCCGGTGATCATCGCCGGTCCATTTGTTGCAGCTAATGCGACTAAACCTTGTTCAGCTAGTCGCTCGGTATGATATCCAAGCGAACCGCAGGTAAACGCGTTGCTTTGCGAAAAAAGCGCCAATCCATTTTTTCGCGCCGCTCTAACCAACGCTGAAAAAGCCATATCAAATCCCAGTTGAGCCAAACCACCTTTGGCGTCACAATGGAAAACTGATTGCTTCATGCGCGTTAAAACTGGAACTGCAATTGGATCAATTCTTCTAGCTTGAAATGAATCTAGATAATCAAAGAAATGTGAAAGGCCGACCGTTTTTTGTCCTGCTGCCTCGGCCGCCACAGTTGCCTTTGCCAGTGAGCGAGCGACAGCGTTAGATGCGCCCGCGCGTTTTGCCGCCGCAATGCAAAGTCTGGACAAATGTGCAAGGGTAATGCTGGTGTTCATTGAATTGAAAGCGCGGCTTTGCGCCCTTCATAAATTGCAAAAGGCGCCTGGCGGGCAGCGGCGGCATCACCAATCAGATGAGCCCTGACCCCCAATTGCTCTAATGCGAGCGCCTCAATATCATTGGCCATATTGGTGGTTGCCATAACAAGACTGTCAGCCTCAATTATTTCTTGGTGTCCATCCAAAAATGAAACGACCAAAGCGGCTTTACCAGACCAATTCAGGATCGCACTTTCGGTCATAAATCTAACTTTCAGCGCGGCCAGACGACGGCGTAATGGAAAATCTGCGGCAGTGCGCTGAAGCTCTCGACCGACCATTGGATCGGGAGTGATAAGAACGACGTTATGACCCGCCTCTGCTAATGTCCAAGCGGTTCCAGCACCTTTCCAATTACCTGCCTCATCATAAACAATCACAGTTTTTCCGGGTCGCGCCTCGCGCGACAACACATCTTCAGGCGAAAAAACACTGCCATTTTCAAGGCCTGGTAGACGCTCAAAATGCGGTAGGGCCTTTTGAAAACACGTATCCGTGGGCAAAGAACCGGTCGCCATAACAACTTCGTCAGCACCAAATTCGGCAATCTCTTCGGCTTCCATATAGCTGTTTAGCCGTACACTCACTTGCAACTTCATTAGTTGCCGTTCGTACCAAGCGATCAAGTCCAAGATTTGCGCGCGGCGCGGCTGCTGGCCTGCAAGTCGAAACGCCCCGCCAAGCTGTGCGCCAGCTTCTACTAAAGTTACTTTGTGCCCGATTTCCGCCGCCGCTCGCGCCGCTTCAAGGCCTGCGACTCCGCCGCCAACGACTAACACCACTTTGGGTTTTTTTGTGGTTTTGAAGCGGTCACCACCCCATTCAAATTCGCGCCCAGCTGAAGGATTTACAACGCACGAAATCCAATAATCGCGTGAACGACGACCCCAGCACATTTGATTGCAAGACAGGCACCCGCGGACATCCTCGGCATGGCCGGTCTTTGCTTTATTTGCAAGATGAGGATCAGCTATTTGGCCCCGGACGATGGAGACTAAGTCGGCAAGCCCTTCTGACAAAACAGACTCGGCGTTTTCCGGTGTTCGAATATGTGCCTCGGCTGTCACCAATGCGTGTTTGACAGCACCTTTAAGTACAGCCGATAAGCCCGTTCCCAGCTTTTCTGGATAATGAATTGTCGGCATAATTTTGTAAAAATCAAAATAGGATCCAACACCACACGTCACATAATCAACCTCGCCAGTTCGATCATGCAGCTCAATAATTTCGGCCAATGATTCTCTTTGCAACGCAACTGGCACATCAGGTTCATCTGAAACTGATAGGCCAATGATAAAATCTTGGCCGCATTTTTTGCGAATTTTTTCAATAATTGTACGCGACAAGCGCGTGCGATTTTCTAAACTTCCGCCCCATTGATCATCGCGCTTGTTGGACCATGGCGTCCAGAACTGATCCAGCAAACCATGATAGGCAGCCCAAACTTCAACACCATCAAAGCCGGCCTCGTGACAGCGCCTTGCCGCTTCAACAAAACCATCGATTGTTACTTCAATTTCGTGTTCCCGCATTGCATGGCTGCCATCTGAATCATGATAACTTGGCATTCCGGACGGAGACCAGCCGGAATGAAAAGCATTGTCCTGATCAGCATGTTGGCCAACATGGTAAAGCTGTTGAATCGCTAGCGCACCGTTGGATCGAATGGCATCAGTTACTTTACGAAAGTGGGGGATAATTGTGTCGCTAGAATGCAAAAAATTGCCACGTGTCAAAACTGCTGCAGCATGCACCGGCACTGGCTCAACCACTATCATGGCAGCGCCGCCTATGGCGCGTTCTGCATAGTAAGCAATGTGGCGTTCCGTCGGCAATCCACCTTCAGCCATATTGGCTGTGTGCGCGCCAAAAACGATGCGATTGCGCAGTGTTTTGCCGCGCAATTGGGTAGGATTAAACAGGCGCGGAAAACTTGTCATTGAGTGGCTCCAAAGCCACTACTACAATGCCTTTGCACTGCCAGTGCAAGAGCAAAATGCGACAAATCTGGGGCGGCATGGTACAGTAGAGTGTTGTTTTTCCTACGCTGCTTTTTGAACAAAACAACTTTTACGAAATCATTGCATCATGATCCACCGGCGCGAATATCGACGCGATCCGGGTAAAAAGCTACGTGCTGATCAATCTCAGCCACTTGGTCAAAAGGATTGTCATAGCCCCATACAGCATTTTCAGAGGTACCGTCCTTGCTCGTCAAAGTCCAATACCGAGCAGTCCCCTTAAAAGGGCACTTTGTTTGTAAGTCGGTCTCAATAAAATGCACCATTTTGCAGTCGTCGCGCGGAACATAATAGGTTGGTGGAAAATCGCCCTCTTTGAGTTCTAAAGCGCGCACTGTGTCGGCAACCAGTGTGCCTTTGAAAGTCGCGACCACACGGCCTGCAAAAGGTTTAACAGGAATTTTGTGATTTGGATTTGCAGCATAGGCGGTGGATTGGACCATTTGAAATCTCCCTCAGAATCAAAGTTTTCGATGGTTTCCCTGAAACCACAGGAATGTGGCGACACTATCTCCCTATGCGCCGCGAATCTCGATAAGGTTTAATGATGAGCATTATCCAATTGACCGAAAACATCGTAAACCAAATCGCCGCCGGTGAAGTCATCGAGCGTCCGGCAAGCGTTGTGAAAGAGTTGGTCGAAAATGCACTGGACGCTGGTGCGCGGAAAATTGCTGTCGTAACGGCAGGCGGTGGCTTGTCACTCATTCGCGTTACGGACGACGGAACCGGCATTGAAAGCGATGAACTAACACTCGCTGTTTCGCGGCATTGCACGTCCAAACTATCCGATGACTTGCTCGACATCCGTACCCTTGGTTTTCGCGGCGAAGCATTGCCCTCCATTGGTTCCGTTTCACATCTTTCTATTCGTTCGCGTACTAAAAATGCTGACAGTGGAATGGAAGTGTCTGTTGATGGTGGAAAGTTGACTCTCCCTCATCCGGTCTCTTTGCAAAAAGGCACTCAAGTTGAAGTGCGCGATTTGTTTTTTAATACGCCCGCTCGGCTCAAATTTATGAAAGGCGAACGTGCTGAAAGTTCTGCGATAACCGACGTCGTTCGGCGCGTTGCGATTGCGTTTCCGCATGTACGATTTGAGCTTTCAGGGCCAGACCGCCAATCGCTCATCTTGATTGGTAACGATGAAACTGTCGTTCCATCTCGGCGCAGAATTTCTGATGTAATCAGCAGTGAGTTTACCGACAATGCGATCGAAATAGATGCGCTAAGAGAAGGCGTTCGGCTGACTGGGTTCGCTAGTCTGCCTTCCTATAATAGGGCTTCGGCCACCCATCAATTTGCCTACGTGAATGGTCGCCCGGTCAAAGACAAGCAAATCGCAATGGCTATTCGCGCGGCGTATATGGATGCGATGGCGCGGGATCGGCATGCGGTTGTTGCGCTGTTTTTGGAGCTTGAACCAGGTCAAGTTGACGTCAATGTTCATCCAGCGAAAGCCGATGTTCGATTTCGTGATCCCGGGCTCGTGCGCGGATTGATCATTGGGGCAATCCGCGAGGCACTGGCAAAATCCGGCATTCGTGCCGCAACTTCAAAT
Organism: Rhizobiaceae bacterium; assembly: GCA_041749675.1. Classification (GTDB taxonomy): domain Bacteria; phylum Pseudomonadota; class Alphaproteobacteria; order Rhizobiales; family Rhizobiaceae; genus JANMEX01. The sequence continues at coordinate 6,149 of JBGTAU010000485.1, forward strand.
GCGACTGGAATGATGGATGCATTTCGGCGTGCTTCGCAAAATCACTGGCAATCTCCCTCAACTGCCAATTGGTCTGCCTCGCAGTCGCCTTTTAGGCCAGACGGATTTGGTGAACGCGAGCAGGTGAAATTTGAACATGTGGCTTTGCCACCTTCTGCAAACACGGCACCGCAAGCAATCGCATATCAAGATCATCCACTCGGCGCTGCTCGGGCGCAAATTGCTGGAAATTACATTGTCGCGGAGAGTGGCGATTCGCTTATTTTAGTTGATCAACATGCAGCCCATGAACGTTTGGTATTTGAGGCACTGAAAGGTGCTTTCGCCCAACGCGTCGTGCCCTCGCAACTTTTGCTGATTCCTGAAATTATTGATTTGCCATCCGATGATGCGGATCGCTTGGCTGTTTACGCGCCGGAGTTTGAAAAGTTTGGACTGATGCTTGAGCGATTTGGTCCGGGAGCCGTTGCCGTGAGGGCAACGCCGTCCATGCTAGGCAAAGTCGATGTTGTTTCTCTGATTAAGGACTTGGCTGACGAATTAGCGGATCAAGATAGTTCGAGCGGACTTTCTCTCAAACTCGATGCAATTGCCTCCCGCATGGCTTGCCACGGCTCGGTCCGCTCTGGCCGCATCCTAAAGCCGGACGAGATGAATGCTTTATTGCGGCAAATGGAGACCACGCCCGGGTCAGGTACATGCAACCATGGTCGCCCGACCTTTATTGAATTGAAGTTGGCCGACATCGAACGATTGTTCGGCAGAAAGTAAACAATCTATTAACATCTCGCCAAACTGGGTTATGATCAATTTATTGATCAGCTAAGGAAGGTGTCGATGATGAAATCTCGTGTTGCGTTGATAGGAGTTCTACTCGGCTCGTTTACTGGATTTGCCCAAGCCGAAATCGTTTATAGCGGCGGTAAGCACAGCTCAAATCTTCCGACAATCATTCGCGGTGCGGCCGTGAATTGCAATGGCAGCAGTCCGGTGATTATAAACGTTCAAGACGCGTTGAAAACCAAACGCAGCAATGTATCCAATTGCATTGTTAAAGTACGGACAGCCAAACGAGCGCACCCTTATTCTATAACCAACATCGTGGTTATTCTTGCGCCCACTCATAAACACCACTACACAAAGTCGTATTGAATAACGACCAAAAGAGATATGCCCATGAATAGATTTGAGCGCGGCGGATCAGGCGAAGCGCGGTTGCGTTATAGTGATCATGAGTTTCAAGTCTTGGCGCCTGGCGCTTATGTTGTTTGCGCCGTCACGGCTAAGCAAATCCGTTTGGATGAATTGATGTATTGGAGCGTTGCGCGGCAAGAAGCTTATGTTGACGCGGCGGCTTCATTATCGCGGGAACTGGATGCGAACCCGAGTTTGCGCAAACGCGGCTAATCTCCTAGTCAGCCAATTTGGCGGCGGCGGAAATTTTCTTGCGTTTGCTCAATGATTTGCCGAGGAGTATCGGCTTGGTCAAATGCCATATCGATGCGAAAAATGACAATTTTATCCAGCACTTTGCGCGCCGTTTCACTGCCTCTGGCAAGGCGCATGGCATCTTTTTCTGTCGTTACCAAAATAAGATCGCCCGCTTCAGCCGTCTGATACAATTCGCGCAATTCATCATCGGCAAAATAATGATGATCAGGCCAAGTGCGGGCCAACGAAATGAATGCGCCACTAGCGGTCAAACTATCAAAAAACTTATCAGGATCCGCAATGCCAGCAAACGCCAGCACGCGTTTGTTCTTCAAATTGATGCCTTTGGCAACAACAGGTTTAGCAATATAAATTGGCTTAGCGGCCCGCGCAGCCAAGCGAATAATTTGATCTGCCGCCTCACCTACCCCAGTTTTCAAAACAGCATCCGCGTGCCGCAGTTGTGGAACGACTGGAGCTCTGAGCGGCCCACCAGGAATAACATGGCCGTTGCCAACGCCGCGGCGGGCATCGATCACCACCAAATTGAAATCGCTTTTCAAACGCATGCTTTGAAAACCATCGTCCATGATGATAAAATTGCAGCCTTGTTCCAGCAATTTTTGAGCACCCGCAAAGCGATCAATAGACACAACAATTGGCGCATAGTTAGAAATCAACAGCGGCTCGTCGCCAACATGTTTTGCCAAATCGTGATGCGGGTCCACCAAATGTACGCCCTTGGTCACGCCGCCGTACCCTCGCGACACAATGCCGGGCTTCAGTTTTAGTTTCACAGCAGCTTGTGCAATGGCAATTGCGGTTGGCGTTTTTCCGCCGCCGCCAACTGTCAAATTGCCGATGCACAAGACAGGTAGGTTTATCGCAGCGGGTGCTGCTCTTTCCATGCGCCGTTCTGCGGCCCAGCCGTAAAGCTTAGAAATTGGCCATAAAACTTTTGCGCGCCAGTCGGGTTTTTCCCACCAAAAGGGAGG
>JBGTAU010000486.1:0-1524 GCA_041749675.1 Rhizobiaceae bacterium
ATTAATTTCTCGCTCGCGAAATGCGCAATGGCGTCCATGCAAAATTGAACTTGAACCACTGCATAACTTAAGCGGCTGGCTCGAGGATTATCGCGAACTATGGGAAGCACGATTGGACCGACTGGAAGAGTATTTGCAAGAAATTCAAACTGGAGGGCAGGAGATCAAAGATGACAAATGACGAAAAACACATGGTCATTATCACCACCCGCAACTTACTTTTTGACTCAGCGAAACTATTTGCGGCCTTTGCAGATCCAGACCAGTTGAAAGTCTGGTGGGGTCCAGACGGTTTTACCAACACCATCCACGATTTCGATTTTCAGCCAAACGGCACTTGGCACTACACCATGCATGGGCCAGACGGCAGTGATTTTATCAACACGTGCACATTCGGTGAAATCGTGCCGGATAAGACAATCACCTTTGTGCATCACCTGCCAATGCATGTCTTCACAATGACCATGACGTTCGAACCAAAGCAAACCGGAACACTTTTGACATGGCACATGGACTTTGAACCCAACGACACAAATGCTGCTGTTCGCCCATTCATCGAAGCCGCGAACGAACAAAATTTCGACCGCCTCGACGCGTTTTTGCGTCAGTCCTAAAGGAGCGCATCATGAACATGCCCTACACCCCAGATCCCGCCCGCACGATTTCCGTCTCGCGCCTCGTCAACGCGCCCCGCGACCTTGTGTTCAAGGTTTTCACGGAAGCCAAACATATTGATGCATGGTGGGGGCCGACTGGTTTTCGCAATGAAACCCACGAAATGGGCTTTTTTGTCGGCGGCCTTTGGCGCTACACAATGCATGGGCCGGATGGCAAAGCCTGGCCAAATTGGATCCGCTACAAGCAGATTATTCCCTCCCAATTGTTGGTTTATGACCATGGCGGCGAAATGGGTGAGCCAGCGCATTTTGAAGGCTCGACAACTTTTGAATCACAAGGTGCGCAGACATTGGTGACGCTGCGACTGCTATTTCCGAGCGCTGACGCCCGCGATGCAACGATTAAATTTGGTGCTGTTGCAGGCGGTGAGCAAACATTGGCACGCCTTGCCGATTATGCACAAGAACAGGCCAAGCCCAATGCTGCGCTGAAAGACAAGCCATTTATCATTTCGCGCATTTACAATGCACCGCGCCAACTGGTTTTTGACTGCTTCACCAAGCCGGAACACATGCAAAAATGGTGGGGACCGAAGGGCGTCAAGATCGTCAATACCACGATGGATCTACGTCCTGGCGGCACCTATCATTATGGCATGCAGGCGGGCGATGCACCGATTATGTGGGGTCGCCAAGTTTACCGTGAGATCACTCCTCCCTCGCAAATCGTTTTGATCAATTCATTTTCAGACGAAGCCGGCGGCCTCACCCGCCACCCCGGCGCACCCGATTGGCCGATTGAAATGCTCTCGACCTTTACATTCAAAGAAACCATCACCAACCAAACTGAACTTACTATCCGCTGGGAACTGATGGACAACGCCACCAAAGCCGAACGCGACACATT
>JBGTAU010000487.1:0-4857 GCA_041749675.1 Rhizobiaceae bacterium
ATCGAGCGAAACCGTCGTCAACAAAATGAAATCCTTCATGGACATTTTGGAAGCGCACTATGGTCAACGCCCAATCATCTACACTGCTCCAGACTTTTACGACGATCACCTAAAAGGCCAGTTCGGCAACCACCAATTCTGGCTCCGCTCCGTTGCCGCGCATCCATCCAAGCGCTATCCAAATCGTCGATGGGTATTCTGGCAATATTCAGGAACCGGCCTATCGCACGGCGTCAAAGGCGAAATCGACCTCAACGTCTTCAACGGCGACGCGGCTACTTGGAACCGCTGGCTTGCTAAGACCTCGGGGTAATCGACCGAATGAACGATCTTAAGCAGCGTACGACACCCAGCCTTTGAGGCTCGATCCCGCATAGAATAGGTCCGCACTCAAAAATCCGACTTCACGCAACATTTGGAATTCGTCTTCTGGCGATTTGCCTGTGATCGCATTTGCACCAGATCGGCCTCTTACAACGCCTTGAGGCCCGTTTTCGATGTTGCGATACGCAGCCTTCGCAATAAGCTTGCCGCCCCTGACGCTTTAGTGGCGTTTATGACACTTGTTAGCAAACTTATATCATCATCGAAACGCATGTCACCATTCGGCATTGTCGACGGCAATACATGTGTCTGCTCACCTGCCGGGGTAGTCACAAATGCAACACCCGTGCTCGCATCGGGAATGGGATAGTCTGGCCTTGGTCGTAATACGCGGTAAGCGTCGAGAGCCCACCCTGCCGCGGAAAACCGCGTTATCCGGACGGAAACGCCTTTTTCTGCCGTCTTCACTATCAGGAGCGTTCCACCGCCTTCGACAAACAAGGGATTCGCGGCCAGCGGTGGCAACACGTGCGATATGCGAAATGCGGCTTCGAAAAGATCCCTCTCCTCTGATCCCAAGGAATAGTCCGACAAATACCGGACCGCGTCGGGATGGCCGAGAGGCATCAGCTTCAGGAGATTTGGTGCAGTGAATGGTTTGACGCCGTGAAAAACATTCAGCGGAAACAGTATTCGCTTTGGACGCTTCGCGCCGGGTTCGCTGATTGTCCTGACAATCAACGCCCTTTTGACATCGGCTTCCCGCAAGTCTGGGCCATTCGCGTTCGCGCGTCGCACAAGTTTGGCAAAGATAGCACCATCAGGAAACGAGTTCGGATCGCACTCGATATTTTCGACGGCGATCTGCTTTTTTGCCCTTTGTTGTGAAAATCGCCCGGCTGCCTTGAGCGCCTTGGTGTAAGGCTCGCCCAAAATCGTCGCAAGTAACCGCCCATGCCGCGGCGGAATCGTCCGCCCTGCCAACAGTGGATGAGCCGCGATGGGCTCTTTGCAGAAATGCTCATCAAGCCAGTCCGGCCAGACCGGGTCGACGTCTAAGAGAAACCGTAAAGTCTGGGCAAGAAGCTCATCTATTAACTCTGGCGAAGTGAACCGGACTTCTTTTCCTTTGCGTTCGATTGCAAAGCCGCTTTCGCTGCGGTCCCAGGCAATACGTATGTCCAATTTTCTGTCCGTAAACTCGAACAATATCTGAAAATAATGTGCATGGTTGGAGGTTTTCGAAGCTGTCAACCGTCCATAGTCCCCGTTTTCGAACGTCGCATCGACTTCAAATTCTGTATAGCTGTGTGGCGAATCATGAGCGACTGCGTTTGCGATTGGCAATGGATATGGCACTCGCTGCAAGTAGCCAAGTCTCACCTTGCCAAATGCTTCCATGCCCAGCGTGTGTCTTTCTCCGGCACCCTGCAGGATTTCAAACTTCTCGGATGCACTCAATTTGCCGTGCAACGCAAGCGTCTGATGCGTCATATAGAAAGCTTTAATGCTTTGTCCTGGAGGGAACTTATTGATCCAAAGCGTCCCGAATCCTGCTCCTCAACCCCAACATACGCACTCACCCCCAAACGCGTTGATGGCGCGGCCACCGCGAGGCGGTTGCGACCGTATTGACGTAGATTGGACAGCCTCCTGACGCCCATGCCGGCTTTTTCATTTTTCTCCCAGCGCCTTTCAATGTAGCTCCTGCAACGTCTCCAACTACTGTGGAGTTCTTCAGCTATAGCAAAGTTGGGAAACGAATCGCGCATCTCTTCTTCAAGCATATCGGCAAGAAGGTCGTTCACCGCTTCCTGCGCTACGAAGTCTTCCGGTATAGCGTAGGGAAGAGCTGCAGTACTGAACGAAAACATGGGCCTCGCCGAACCGTCACGATCAATCACAAGTCGGCAGACTGTGCGACACCAGGACTCGCTTGGGTGGTTGCAACGGACAAAGAAATGCCGTTCTTCATCGCGCAATGTGAATATGACCATAGGCTCAGTCCCTAGGGATTGCACACCTTCGATCCCATGAAGCTGCTTCTGTTTGGCAGCGTCAAGATACCGCTTAAAGAGGAAATCCGGCGTGAACACGCTGTCGATCAGTTCGCCATTTTCCGCATTGCGCAGTGCTGCGTTGGCCATCTTCCCACCTTACGATAGAGCCTTTCCCTCGACGGGAAAAAATACAAGGATGGAATACGCCAAACAGATAAAAAAAACCTGAAATACAAATACAGGCTGGTCAACTTGCAGATCGAGCCGCCAGCCTTTGTGTTTCCATGGTCAATACTTCATGAACCTGCGGCTCGCATAACGATTGGCACAATTTGACTATTGTACTGCGAGATTCCGTTTGCGACATCCTTGGCGGCTGCGAAACATCCGGTACCTCGCGCTTTCACATTCCGGTCTCCTGCCATCTTCCTGAGATCTTTCTCCGCCAAATCCAGCGCCTTCATGATCCGCTCAATCCCCAAATCAACCGTCTCTTTTGTCCAGATCAGCGGAGGCGACAGGATCATTGTGTCGTAAACCGCCCGCATCATCATGCCATTGGCAATGGCATGGTTGCGCACGATGCTGCCAGCCACCCAGCCCGGGAATCGCTCGCGGGTTTCTTTGTTTTTCACAATCTCAATTGCCCCCATCAAGCCAAACGAACGTGCTTCGCCAACGATGGGATGTCCAGCCACGGTGTCCTTCAAACGTTGCGCAAAGTACGGCCCCACATGGGAGCGCACATTGTCAATCATGCCCTCGCGCTCAATAATGTTAAGGTTTTCAATCGCAACGGCGCAGCAAACCGGATGACCGGAATAGGTGTAACCATGGGCAAATTCGCCGCCCTTCTCTGTAAGAACATTGGCAATACGGTCAGAAACCAGCAAGGCCGACAAAGGCAGGTAGCCCGACGTCAAAGCCTTCGCTGTCGTAATCGTATCCGCTTCAATGCCCATCGATTGCGAGGCGAACCATTCGCCGGTGCGGCCATAGCCGGAGATCACTTCATCCAACATCAGCAAAACATCATACTTACGACAAATGCGCTGCACTTCCGGCCAGTAGCTTTGCGGTGGAATTTTCACGCCGCCCGCACCCATGATTGGCTCACCAATAAATGCCGCGACATTTTCAGCGCCCGCCTCAAGAATAGCCACTTCAACTGCCCGAGCCGCGCGTAGCCCGAAATCATGCTCGCTTTCGCCCTTTTCCTGCAGTTCAAACGCATAGGGAGCCATGACATGCACAATGTTCGGCACAGCGCCATAAAGCTGCTCGTGCATACCTGACATACCGCCGAGCGATGCACCGGTAATGGTCGAGCCATGATAAGCCATGTTGCGCGAGATAATGCGGTTCTTATTCGGTTGGCCCATCAAGTGCCAGTAATGGCGCACCAAGCGCACCGCAGTGTCATTAGACTCCGAACCGGACGATCCATAAAACACCTGATTAATGTGCTTTGGCGCAATGTCCGCTAGCTTTTTGGCCAGCAACACAGGTGCAGGCGTCGCACAACGGAAAAACGAATTGTAATAGGGCAGTTCATTCATTTGCGCCTTGGCAACTTCCGCCAGTTCTGGGCGGCCATAGCCTATATTCACACACCAAAGCCCTGCCATCCCGTCAAGGATTTCATTGCCTTCGCTGTCATAAATGAACGGACCGTTCGCCCGCGTGATGATGCGCGAACCCGCATCACGCAGGTCCTTATGGTCCGTAAACGGATGCAAATAATGTGCGGCATCCAATGCGCGCAACTGTTCTAACGAGTGGTTCTGATAAGACATATTCGTCTCCTGTTTCAAATTGTTCGGAAAATGCGACAATGTCAGGAAACTGGCGGACTATATCCAATCCGCGCGCACAGTAGCATCAGCTCGGCATGCAGGGTCATTGCCGTCTCAACGACAGCGAAACGGTCGACCTGAAATTCCAAATACCGTGAAGCAAAGAAAAGCATAGGTCATTCTACCCGCCCACTAGAAACAAGCAAGCCCCGTAAAAACACAAAGGACGGAGCGCCGCCCCCGCAACGCACCGTCCTTGTGTTGAGACTGGATGAAGCCACCAAGCCTCAAACGAGCTGGGAAGGATTGACCATCCCTGCTGTGCCAAGTTGAAACATAATTGTATAAAATTCAATTAACTTGTTCAGCATTGCGCACCTTAAAGCCCTCAATGGTACTATAGTACGAGTTGCAGCAATGGTGCCCAAGGTCGCCAGCACAGCGGACCATGTCGGCGATCCGTTTGCATTAATTTTTATACGGCGCATGATACACATCGCACGAATTGCTCGAATAATGGATCTCATATGCCGAACGTCCGCACCCTGCCAGACCTTGCCGAAGAACTCGCTGCCATCAAGTCAGCCTCACTATGGAAAACCGAGCGACCAATCCTGACAGCGCAAGGTGCGCATATCCGCACCGCAGACGGTCGCGGCCTGTTCAATTTTTGCGCCAATAATTATCTCGGCCTTGCCAATCATCCCAAGCTCATTGAAGCCGCCAAGGCAGCGCTC
>JBGTAU010000488.1:0-3264 GCA_041749675.1 Rhizobiaceae bacterium
TTGGCAACGGCTTCGCCTGCTGCATCACCGCCGCGGACTGAAAGCATGGCGCAATCAATGTTAAATTGCCTTGCGGTTCGCAGCGCATTGAATACGCCGCCGCCCGCTTCTTCAATAAATTGCCCTGGCACGGATGCGCCATAGATATAGTCGGCAGACATGAGGCCGCGCCGGTCCATGTGCGCGCCGCCAATGCCGAGTAGCTTTGGTTTTGTCATGCGCGGCCGCCGCTAGGCTGTTGGTGACCGGCGGCGAGTTTAGACGCCAATTCGACGGCGCCGGTCAGGGCATCGGCCTTCGGTTGAACCAAACGAGCGACGTGTCTCGGCGCTAAAAAAGCGGGATAATGCAGAGCAAGTCCGCCGAGGAGCGCAATTTGATCATCGACGGCTAAATTCAGGGCATCGAAAGCAGCATCGACCGATTGGGCCGCGCTCTGGAATAGTGTCTTGGCAGTTTGATCTTGCTCGGACAAATGGCCGATGATTAAGGGCGCAAATCGTCCGTAATCGGCGGCTGTTGCCGCCTTTGCAAACAAAACGATAGTGTCGGGATTGTTTTCGAATTCAGCCAGCAAAGCGCGTGTCAATGCACTGTGCGGGCGAACGCCATCATGGGCGAGTAACACCATTTCCAATGCTTTGCGCCCCAAACGCGCACCGCCGCCCAAATCACTCAAGTGAAATCCCCAGCCACCAATCAGTCGTGTTTTATCGTTTTTTCGCGATAAAAATGCAGAGCCAGTGCCCAAGATTGCAATGGCGCCGTCGTGATCTCCCAATGCACCCTGTAAGGCGATGGGTGCATCGCCGCCAATTTGATGGATACCGAAAGGCAATGCTTTGGAGAGCTTTTGCGCAAAGTCACCAACATTTGCGCCAGCCAATCCCAAATGTGCGGCTGAATAGCGGACACTGTCGGCGGGAAGTCCTGCTTCCTTCATCGCGCTGTTTACGGCATCGAGTATGCTGACCGTTGCACTCTCTAAATTGGTCGTGATGTTTGAAGACCCCGTTTGTGCCCGGCCAATGATCTTGCCGTCTCGTGTTGCAACAGCTGCACGGCAGCTGGTACCGCCGCCATCCACGCCAATTAAGAATCGAATGTCATAAGTCATTTTGGATTTGTACCGGTTCGCAGGAATCGGGCAAGTCAGATCGCATACTTTCGACCCGAATCTAAAGCAAGATCGAATCGGACATTCCGAAAAATGGTTATTGCTCTGCGAAAAATTAATGAAGTCCAATACCGCGAAAAAAACGAAACATAAAAAGAACAAAAAATTCTTTATGTATATTTTTCAAATACTTAACTGCTATTGCAAAATGAGAACAAACAGGATACAAAATATCCATCAGGCGGGATGTTCCGCCCTTCTAGAACGGCATGAGGGTGTTGTACTATGGCTCAGAATTCATTGCGGCTTGTTGAGGATAAATCAGTGGACAAAACAAAGGCTATTGACGCGGCGCTATCGCAGATTGAGCGGGCGTTTGGCAAAGGCTCGATCATGCGGCTTGGTCGCAATGAGCAAGTGGTTGAGATTGAAACAATCTCCACTGGTTCGCTCAGCCTCGACATCGCGCTTGGCATTGGCGGTCTGCCTAAGGGGCGGGTGATCGAAATTTATGGTCCTGAAAGTTCAGGCAAAACCACCATGACTTTGCATGTCATTGCTGAAGCCCAGAAGAAGGGTGGCATTTGCGCGTTTGTGGATGCTGAGCATGCGTTGGATCCGGTTTATGCCCGCAAACTTGGTGTTGATCTTGAAAACCTTTTGATCTCGCAGCCGGACACGGGAGAGCAGGGTCTTGAGATTGCCGATACGTTGGTGCGCTCTGGCGCGATTGATGTGTTGGTTATCGATTCTGTTGCAGCTTTGACGCCGCGTGCGGAAATTGAAGGCGATATGGGCGATTCCTTGCCAGGCCTCCAAGCGCGATTGATGAGCCAGGCGTTGCGTAAGTTGACGGCCTCCATTTCAAAACCCAATACGATGGTTATTTTCATCAACCAGATCCGTATGAAGATCGGTGTGATGTTTGGATCTCCTGAAACCACGACAGGCGGCAACGCACTCAAGTTTTATGCCTCGGTGCGTCTCGACATTCGCCGCATTGGTGCGGTGAAGGATCGCGAAGAAGTGGTGGGCAACCAAACGCGTATTAAGGTCGTCAAAAACAAAATGGCCCCTCCTTTCAAGGAAGTCGTCTTTGACATTATGTACGGCGAAGGCATTTCTAAAACCGGTGAGTTAGTGGATTTGGGTGTGAAGGCCGGTATTGTCGAAAAGTCGGGGTCTTGGTTCTCCTATAACTCGCAGCGTTTGGGCCAAGGCCGAGACAATGCAAAAATCTTTTTGAAGGACAATCCAGCTGTTGCCAATGAAATTGAAGCGTTGTTGCGCCAAAGTTCTGGGTTAATTGCGGAGAAACTGCTGGATTCCGGACCTGAAGCTGATGATGTTCCAGATGTTGCAGAAATGTAGTCTTTACCTCATCTAATTGTTCAAACGGCCGGATTTTCCGGCCGTTTTTGTTTTTGTTGCCGGAGCTTAAGCTGTTCTGGACAGAAGCATCACTGCTGGTTAAAAGCGGTCAATCCATTTTATGTGCGGTATAGACTGCGCGATTGAGCGAAGGCATTAATCATGAGCGGCGTGAACGAAATACGGTCGGTATTTCTCGATTATTTTGGCAAGAATGGCCATCAGGTGGTATCTTCTTCACCGCTCGTGCCGCGCAATGATCCGACATTGATGTTCACCAATGCTGGTATGGTTCAGTTCAAAAATGTCTTTACCGGACTTGAACAGCGCCCTTACTCTACGGCGACGACATCGCAAAAATGCGTGCGAGCCGGTGGTAAGCACAATGATTTGGACAACGTCGGCTATACCGCACGGCATCACACGTTCTTCGAAATGCTCGGCAATTTTTCGTTTGGCGACTACTTCAAAGAACGCGCCATCGAATTGGCTTGGAACCTTTTGACCAAAGAATATGCTTTGGACGCAAAAAAGCTTCTGGTCACGGTTTACCATACTGACGATGAAGCATCTTCGCTTTGGAAGCGCATCGCCGGTCTTGGCGATGATCGCATTATTCGCATTCCGACCAATGATAATTTTTGGGCGATGGGCGATACCGGTCCCTGCGGTCCATGTTCTGAAATTTTCTATGATCACGGCGATAAAATTGCCGGTGGCCCTCCCGGCAGCGAGACCCAAGACGGTGACCGGTTCATCGAAATCTGGAATCTCGT
>JBGTAU010000489.1:0-2452 GCA_041749675.1 Rhizobiaceae bacterium
TGCAAGCGCTTGAAGCCATCCGTTTATTTATTTTCAGCCGTCATCTTCTTCAGAAGTAAAGTTTACCGTCAGTAATTGGTCCATAGCACGCGATGGCTCAGCGCAACCGGCCTCACCAACCACGCGGGCTGGGACACCTGCAACGGTGACGCCACTTGGAACGGCTTTAAGGACCACAGACCCAGCAGCAACCTTGGAGCAGCATCCAACTTCAATATTACCGAGGATTTCTGCGCCAGCGCCAATAAGAACGCCACGGCGAATTTTAGGATGGCGATCTCCTGTTTCTTTGCCTGTGCCGCCAAGCGTAACGCCTTGCAATATCGATACGTCATCGTCAATCACAGCAGTCATACCAACCACAATGCCTGTGGCGTGATCAAAGAAAATGCCCTGCCCCATTTTGACCGCCGGATGGATGTCAACTTGGTAGATGGTCGAAGCGCGACTTTGAAGGTACAATGCGAAATCTTTGCGATCATTAAGCCAAAGCCAGTGCGCCAAACGATGGGTTTGAATTGCGTGGAACCCTTTGAAGTACAACAAGGGATCGATGTAACGCTCGCAGGCGGGATCACGGTCAAACACGGCTTGCAAATCTACCCGCAACGTTGCCGACCAGTCAGAACGCGCTTCTGCCATGGCGTGAAATGTTTGTCTTATCATTGCTGCTGGCACATCGGCATGGTCCAACCGCTCTGAAATTCGGTGAATGACAGCAGATTCGAGCGAACTGTGGTTCAAAACAGTGGAAAATAGAAATACCGCTAATGCCGGATCTTTAGCCGCGGCAGTGGACGCTTCGCGGCGCACTGCTTCCCACACAGGATCAACAACCTTTTGAGTGTGCAGCGCTATGTTGGCATTGTTTGGCATGATGATCTCCATCTTATGGCCCCCATATACAGGAGCATTCGTAAAACGGAAATGGTCACTGGTCAGAATGTTTACAAGGGACACTTGCGCCAGAGTAACATTAAGCTAGCCCCGCGCGATTTCGTTAATAAAAATATTCGCGAACTCTTTGAGTTTGGCGGCTCCGACGCCGTGCACCTCGCTGAACTCGTCGCGGTTTCCGGGCCTTAGAGCGGCCATATCAATCAGTGTTTTATCCGAGAAAATGACATAGGCCGGAACGCGTCTTTCTGCTGCCAAACGCCGACGCAATTCCTTCAAGCGCGTTAGCAAAGCGTCCATGTATGGATCGCCGGCTGTGGCGGCAGTCATAGCAGCAGCCCGCGCCGCTTTCTTGGTCGTTGGTTGGTGATCGCGCTTATATTGGAAATTACCGGCCTCATACATCAATGCATTGCCCTTCGGCGTAACCAATAGGCTTCCAAAACCATCACTATCAACTTGCAACAGACCTGAAGCTGACATTTGGCGAATGATAGACTGCCATTCGCCGCGCGGTCGATGTTTGCCACTTGCAAATACTTCAAGATTGATATGGCTAAATTTTTCCGCGCGCTCATTATGTTTGCCAGCGATGATATCAACGATATAGCCAGCACCAAAGCGCTCACCCGTCGCCCTTATTGTTTCGACAACGAGCCTTGCTTCAGCAGTGCCGTCTGTTCGCTCGCCTGGATTGACACAGACATCGCAATTGCCACAGGCTTGCGCCGTTTCTCCAAAATATGACAAAAGCGCGACGCGGCGGCATGTCGGGGCCTCACAAAAATTCACCAATGCGTCTAAACGCCGATGCTCGCGGCGCTTGTTGGCATCATCTGCATCATTTTCGTCAATGAACCCCCGGCGCAATCTTATGTCACCAAGGCCAAAAACCATGTGCGCGGCAGCTGTCTGGCCGTCGCGTCCCGCACGGCCGATTTCTTGATAATAGGCGTCTAGTGAGGATGGCAAATCAGCGTGAAATACAAAGCGCACATCGGGTTTATCAATGCCCATGCCAAAGGCGATTGTTGCGCAGACGACGATGCCGCGCTCGGCCATGAATAACTCTTGAGCTTCGGCGCGCTGCGCCGGCGACAATCCGGCATGATAGGCTATGGCTTTATGACCATTGCGACATAGATGGGCCGCCCACTCTTCGCATGATTTGCGCGACAAAGCGTAAACGATGCCACTGGAACCACGATGTGCTTCCAAGAAGGCAAGCATTTGATCGCCAGTTTTGGATTTTGGTTGCACTGTTATGCTGATATTGGAACGATCAAACCCAGAAACATGGACCTTTGCTTTGCCGCCAAAAAGCTGTTGAACAATATCGCGCCGAGCTGGTTCATCTGCGGTGGCGGTAAAAGCACCGATTGGTGTGTTTGGAAATGCTTCGCGTAGCCCATGTAGCATTTCATATTCGGGGCGAAACGATGCCCCCCATTGCGAAATGCAATGTGCTTCATCGATTGCAAAAAGTGCCACGCCAATTTTTTGTAAAGCAGCGATCATGCGATCTGTCATCAAACGTTCTGGCGCCAAATAGAGT
>JBGTAU010000490.1:0-3401 GCA_041749675.1 Rhizobiaceae bacterium
CAGCGATTTGGCGCAGCCTGTCAAGCCGCATTCACCACCGCCCACACGTTATCATTGCAATCTTTGACTGTGCGCTCCCCCGCTTCCACCCAAACCCCGCGACTACCCACTGGCACATCATCCGCACCTGCCCAATCCAGCAGAAGCGCCTGAAATGCCTCATGCAATTCGGTTGCGCCCATCGTTCCGGCAGTGGTCACCAGTGCGGTGAGGTCGGCGCGGAAGGTCGCGTCGTTGGTGGCGGTGTAGGCTCTTTGCCCCGTCCTTAAGCGGCAAGCCGCTGACGGGGACCCCGGCGAGTGCAGATTGCCCGAGCGTGGCAGTTGCGGCAAAAGCTCTACGCCTGCTGCTGCAACGAAGCCGGTTGCATCCGGAACGGAATTCTGCCCGTCGGTATGGAAGTAGATCGACGTTGCCTCGCCTGTTGTGCCAGCTGCGCGCGTGAACAGCGCGGTGACGCCAAGGTCGTGGCCTTGGTTGGTGCCGGTGGCGTCTTGGGTTTGAACGGAAATGGATTGAATGCCAAGCTGCGCCAGCGTGAACAATTCGCCGCCTTCCGACACCCCGTTCTGGTTGAGATCGCGCCAGACCTTCAGGTCCACAAACACCGCATCGCTGGCGTCTATTTTGCTATTATTAGTTGTATTTTACCCAACCATCGCACAAGCTTCATGGCTCTATAAAATGCTTATCATTGGTTGCATCAACCTGCCGCCCAGTCCGCAATCAGCACGCTCGCAATCGCCCCGCGCGGCGGTACGCGCCACTCTTCCGGATGCGTCCCATCCAACATCTGGCGCACCTCAGCCTTAGTAAACCAGCGCCCCATTTCCAGCTCCGTCTCTTCCAAAACGATGTCGTCGTTCAGCGCTTCAGCAAAACATCCAATCATCAGCGAATACGGAAACGGCCAAGGCTGGCTGGCATGATAGGTCACCGCGCCAGTGCGAATCCCCGCCTCTTCCAGCGTCTCGCGCCGCACGGCCTCTTCGATGGTTTCCCCCGCCTCAATAAAACCTGCCAGACACGAAACCATGCCTTCCGGAAAATGTGCGCCCCGCGCCAGCAGGCATCTGTCACCCCGTACAGTGAGCATAATCGCCACCGGGTCCGTGCGCGGAAAATGTTCACTGAGGCATCCCTCACAAATCCGCTTCGCCCCGCCCGCTTTTGGCGCTGTTTCCGCACCACATTTGCCGCAATAGCGATGGTTTGAATGCCACGCCATCAGCGCCGCCGCTTGCGCCAAAATGGCCAAATCCGCGCGGTCCATCAAACCTTGCGAAAACACCGAACGATAATCAACGCTACGAAATGGCTCCGGCAGAAGCTCCACATCATGTTGTGAGCGCACTGCGCAGCACGCCACACCATCCTCATGCCCCAGCAATATCCCATCCGCAAATTCCGGCTCAAACCCCCGCAGTTGATCCGCATTGAAAAACGCCCTTGGCTTGTCCGCATTCGCAAAGTCCATCACCAACCGTCCATGCGCAATCAAAAGCCACCGTGTGCTCGGCTCATCGCGCGCCACTTCAATCGCATCATCCGTCCGCTTTTCAGACAGCCGCTTTAATGTGCCGCCAGAAAACGCCGCCTTGGCTGAAGCCTCGATTATACTCATTTTTGTGTCTCAAATTCTCGTTTGATAGTGGCGATAAACTGCGCCGCCGCCCCGTCAGTATAAGGCTCTTTCGTCCCAAATCCCCACACCGGCCCCGGCCAGTTGGCATCACCTTCGCGCCGTGCGATGACATGCACATGAAGCTGGCGCACAATATTGCCAATCGCCGCCGTATTGATCTTCTCGCAACCGGGAAACGCCTTCAAGACACGCCCTGCCAACACAGCCTCAGCCATCAGCTGTGCCTGATCCGCCGCACTCAAATCATGGAGTTCACTCGCCCCTGCAATGTGCGGCACCAGCACCAGCCAAGGCCAGCGGCTGTCGTTGAGCAAACGCAGCGAACACAGCGGCAGTTCTAAAATCAGAAGCGTGTCGGCCTCTAGCCGTGCATCAAGGAGAAGCGTGGTCAATTTTGGCGGCACCATGGTTGCGGGTCTGCAGCCAGAAATGCGCCATCACCGCGAAAAACACAATGCCGCCGCCAATCAAAGTCGCAGGAACCGGCATCACACTAAACAGCAAAAATGCCCATAGCGGTGCCAGCGGCGCATCCAGCGCGCCTATCAGCGCCGTCTCTGTCGGTGGCAACAACCGCGAGCCAAACGCAAAGCAGATAAACCCCGCCGCTTGGTTGATAATGCCAAACGCCGCCAGCCACGCCATGTCAATGCCAGACGGTAATGCGCCACTGAATGGCAATGATACAAGCGCACTGATCAGCGTTGAAATACAGGATGCGGCCAGCAAATCGATATGCGTATATTTGCGCCCAAGCACCATCAGCAGCGCCATCGCACACGTCGCCCCAAACGCCAAAAGATCGCCGCTCAAATGTCCTTCGCCGTCCCCAAAGCCCATCATCACCGCAACGCCAGACAACGCGACCAAACTTGAAACAATCGCATTGCGCGAAGGTCGCTCGCGCAAAATCAGCCACCCCAGTCCGCCCGCCACAAATGGCACCACCGCATAAATCACTGCCCCGTGCGCCACGCTCGTATAGCGAAACGAGGCAATAAACATTTGCATCGCCGCCGCCGCAATCACGGCATAGACCAATCCATGCCGATCCATTTTGGCAATACGCGCAAACACCCGGCTCCCTTCTTCAAATGCCATGTAGACAAACAAAAACAACGCCCCAAACAGCCCGCGCCACAGCAGCATGGTGGGCGTATCCGCCTCAATAATCCGTGGAAATATCCCTGCCAAACTCCAGAAAAACGCCGAAGCGGAAACCAGCACGACGCCAAGCTGATAGCTTTTATGAGGGGACATAGTTCTCCAGCTTCCCCTTCGCCCCGCCATTTGCGGGGAGAAGGTGCCCCGAAGGGGCGGATGAGGGGCAGCTCCGAAAAGCGAAAGTGACCCACAAAAATCTATATGTTTCAAGTCTTGCCCTACGCAATTATCCTGAAGTTTCAAAGCACAATTGCGACACTCAAGCGTCCCTCCTGCCACCGCCCGCCAAAATCCCCTTGCATTTTTCATCGCTATACACGATATGTCCCGTGGGAGGTTGGTGGTGGACGAGCCACTCGCCAATCTGGTCAGGTCCGGAAGGAAGCAGCCACAACGAGCCCGGCACGGGTCATCGTGCTAGCCTCCCGCCTTTTCCCCTTACTATTTTTAGCGTTTCGTCTTGCCTTGTTACCGTTGGCGGGGCATTGATCACAAAGAAAATGTGAGATCGAAAAAGTGTCGGGATTGGATTTAATTGGTGGTTCAGGTGAAGGCGCGGCCTATCGCGTACTTGCCCGTAAGTATCGCCCGC
>JBGTAU010000491.1:0-5010 GCA_041749675.1 Rhizobiaceae bacterium
TGGAAACAGTGAATTCCATGCGGATTTCAGCGCCTTCATCGAGCGTGCAGATGACGTGATCAGGATTGAGAATTTCAACATCGCCAACAGTCTGAATGTCGCCAGCAGTTACAACACCTGGGCCGGACTTGCGCACAACCATTCGCTTAGGACCATCACCTTCCATACGGATCGCGATTTCTTTGATGTTGAGAACAATGTCAGTCACATCTTCACGAACGCCAGGGATCGATGAGAATTCATGAAGAACGCCGTCGATCTGCACAGCAGTAACAGCTGCACCGCGAAGCGATGACAACAGTACGCGGCGCAAAGCATTGCCCAGTGTCAGACCAAAGCCACGCTCAAGCGGCTCAGCGACCAGTGACACCGCAGTGCGACCGGAGCCAGATTGAAAAGCCACTTTGTTAGGCTTGATAAGGTCTTGCCAATTTTTTTGTATCATTTTGATATCCCTTTGTTTGCCACCATCCAATCGTGGCAAATACTGGAAAACCGCGTTGAACAAATTGCCCAACGCAGTGGTGAAATTGTTATACGCGACGCTTCTTGCGCGGACGGCAACCATTGTGCGGGATTGGTGTCACATCGCGAATAGAAGTGATGGTGAAACCAGCGGCCTGCAATGCGCGAAGTGCTGATTCACGGCCTGAACCTGGGCCAGTGACTTCAACTTCAAGCGTGCGCATACCATGCTCAGCAGCCTTTTTAGCGCAATCTTCCGCAGCCATCTGCGCAGCAAATGGTGTCGACTTACGCGAGCCTTTAAAGCCCTGTGCGCCAGCGGACGACCAAGCAATCGCATTGCCCTGTGCATCGGTGATGGTGATGAGTGTGTTGTTAAATGTCGAATTGACATGTGCAACACCAGTCGAGATATTTTTACGTTCACGTTTTTTAATACGTGCGGCTTCCTTGGCCATGATAGTCCTTCCTTATTGATCTCTACGCCGCCGTAATTCCAGCGGCTCCACCTAGTAAGCGAGTAGCCAATAGTGAGTAGCGAATAGAAACCCTACTCGCTATTCGCTATTCGCTATTGGCTATTCGCTTTATTTCTTCTTACCTTGAATAGCCTTTGCTGGACCCTTGCGAGTACGAGCATTGGTATGCGTGCGCTGACCATGAACTGGCAGGCCACGACGATGGCGCAGACCCTTGTAGCAACCCAGATCTTGTAAGCGCTTGATGTTCATCGAAACTTCGCGGCGCAAATCACCTTCAACCTGATAGTCGCGGTCGATGGTTTCGCGGATTGCCAACACTTCAGCATCGGTCAATTGATTGACGCGGCGCTCGATTGGCAAACCAACCTTCGTTACGATTTCAGAAGCGAACTTCGGGCCAATACCATGAATGTATTGAAGCGCTATGATTACGCGCTTTGCAGTCGGAATGTTAACACCGGCAATACGTGCCATCTCATTCTCCATGTGGGCTGAATTTAATCAGCATTTGGGTTTACCCGCGTCCGGTGGAGCCCGGCCCTTGCGGATCGTGAAAACAAGGCACAACAAAAGTCATGCCTAGCAACACTTTGAAAGACGCGTCGCGATAAGCCGCCACGCGCCGTTTGTCAACAGTCAACGACTGAAATCAGTTAAATGTCATACAGACTGCAAAATCTTTTCGATTGAAGCAGTGACTTCATCCATAGACGCCATGCCATCCACTGTCTTCAACAGCTTCTTGGCGTGGTAATAGCCAGTCAATGGCGCGGTCTTTTTGTAGTATTCGCGTAGGCGCTCTTCAAAGACCACGGCATTGTCATCTTTACGCACAGGTTGCCCTGCAGCTTTGGCATCTTCAGCACGTTTGATGATGCGACCGACCAAGGCCTTATCATCAACGACGAGCTCAATAACGCAATCCAACTTAAGGCCTTTTTCTGCAAGCATGGCTTCAACAGAATCAGCCTGAACCAATGTGCGTGGGTAACCGTCTAGAATGAATCCGTTGGCACAATCAGGCTGATCAATGCGCTCAGAAACAATTGCGTTCACGATCGCATCAGACACAAGCTCGCCAGCATCCATAACCGCTTTGGCCTTAATACCAATTGCCGTTTCAGCTTTTACAGCGGCGCGCAACATGTCGCCTGTAGACAATTGTGGAATGCCATGGCGAGACACCAAACGTTCGGCCTGCGTCCCCTTGCCTGCCCCAGGAGGCCCCAACAGAATTAAATTCATCTACCCCTCTTGCCCCCACGAAGCTTCGACTTCTTGATCAAACCTTCATATTGATGGGCAATCAAGTGACCTTGGATTTGCGCAACAGTGTCCAAAGTAACGCTAACCACGATCAAAAGCGATGTACCGCCAAGATAGAATGGCACACCAGTCGCGGAAATCAGAAACTCTGGAATCAAGCACACGATGGTCATGTATAGAGCACCGATCACTGTGATGCGAGTTAGTACATAGTCGATATATTCGGCCGTGCGCTCACCGGGGCGAATGCCTGGAATAAAACCAGAATGCTTCTTCAACTGGTCGGCCGTGTCTTTTGGATTGAACACAATCGCGGTGTAAAAGAAGGCAAAGAAGATGATCAGTGACGCATACAAGATCATATACATCGGCTGACCATGGCCGAGTGTTGACAAGATTGTCGTTGCCCAGCTTGGCAAAGTCGTTGAGTCCGAGAAGCCAGCAGCGGTGGCTGGCAACAATAACAGAGACGACGCGAAGATTGGAGGAATAACGCCTGCCGTGTTGAGCTTCAAAGGCAAATGCGACGTATCGCCCTGAAACATCTTATTGCCGACTTGACGCTTCGGATATTGGATCAAAAGACGGCGTTGTGCGCGTTCCATGAAAACAATGAAAGCAATCAGCGCCAACGCCATCACCAAGATTGCTAGGATCAAACCGGTTGATAACGCGCCCGTGCGACCAAGTTCCAACGTGCCCGAAATCGCACTAGGCAAGTTCGCAACGATACCAGCGAAAATAATCAATGATGTACCGTTACCAATGCCACGCGCCGTGATCTGTTCACCAAGCCAAAGCAGGAACATCGTTCCACCAACGAGCGTGATAACTGTGGAAATACGGAAAAACAGGCCGGGATCCGTGACAATACCAGTCGATCCTTCAAGACCGACGGCGATGCCATAGGCCTGAATACAGCCAAGAAACACTGTGCCGTAGCGGGTGTACTGATTGATAATCTTACGGCCTTGCTCACCTTCTTTTTTCAACTGTTCTAGCGTTGGAATAACCGATGTCATCAGCTGAATTATAATGGAGGCGGAAATGTAAGGCATGATACCGAGCGCGAAAATCGCCATGCGCTCCACAGCACCGCCGGAAAACATATTGAAAAGTCCGAGCACACCGCCTGATTGACGCTGGAAAGCCTGCGCCAATGCGTCAGGATTTATACCTGGCAATGGAATGTATGTACCGAGACGGAAAATGAGCAAAGCGCCAAGGGTAAACCAAATGCGCTTTTTGAGCTCTTCGGCTTTGCCGAATGCGCCAAAATTCAAGTTAGAAGCAAGCTGCTCTGCTGCTGAGGCCATCTGATCATTCTCCGCGAATTAGGAACCGCCGGAAGCGGCACCATATGCCGAGATAAGACTCCGGGGCCAAACATGCAAGCGGCGGCTGTTAGCCGCCGCCGTTTTAATTACTCAGCTTCCGCAACTTCCGGCAACTTAATCGATCCGCCGGCCTTTTCGATCTTTTCGATCGCAGCCTTAGAAGCACCATCAGCAATGATGGACACTTTTGCAGTCAATTCACCATCGGAAAGCACACGAAAGCCGTCTTTTGCCTTGCGGATGATACCCGCAGCTTTCAAAGAAGCCATGGTTACATCTGCCTTAGCATCGAGTTTCTTAGCATCGATGGCAGCCTGAATGCGGCCAACAGACACAGTGTTGAAAAACTTCTGTGTGAAGTTGGTAAAACCGCGCTTTGGCAAGCGGCGGTAAATTGGCATTTGGCCGCCTTCAAAACCATTGATGGCAACTCCTGAACGGGAATTTTGTCCCTTAACGCCGCGACCACCGGTCTTGCCCGAGCCAGAGCCGATACCGCGACCCAAACGCTTGCGTGAGTGGGTTGCGCCTTCGACGTCTTTGATTTCATTGAGTTTCATAACAAATTACCCCTTGGCCAATCAAGCCTCGTCCAAAACGCGGACGAGATGTTGCACCTTAGCCACCATGCCACGTGTTGAAGACGTATCTTCAATCGTTGACTTGCGGTGAAGCTTGTTCAATCCAAGACCGATCAACGTTGCACGTTGCTCAGCTGGACGGCGGATTGGGCTTCCGATCTGTTCGATCGTCATTGTGCCCTTTTTCTTACTATCAGCCATGTGAATGGTCCTCAATCTTGTCAAAGGGCTCAGTCTTCAGTGCCGACCGTATCAATACGGCGAGCCTGAAGTGTAGCATATTTAACGCCGCGCTGTGCAGCGATGTCTTTAGGATGAACCTGAAGCTTCAACGCATCAAACGTGGCGCGAACCATGTTGTATGGGTTTGATGAACCCAGTGACTTGGTTACAACGTCAGCAACACCAAGCGCTTCAAATACTGCACGCATTGGACCACCGGCAATGATACCCTTACCAGCAGGTGCCATGCGGATGATCACGCGACCAGCGCCATGACGGCCCTCTGTATCGTGATGCAATGTACGGCCCGAGCGCAATGGCACGAAAATCAATTCGCGTTTTGCAGCTTCAGTAGCCTTACGGATCGCCTCAGGCACTTCACGCGCCTTACCATGGCCAAAGCCAACACGACCTTTTTGATCACCAACGACGACGAGAGCAGCAAAACCGAAACGACGGCCGCCCTTCACCACTTTGGCAACACGATTGATATGTACCAGCTTATCGACGAATTCGCTGTCGCGCTCTTCGCGATCACGGCCGCCTTCGCGGTTCCGTTCTCTTTGCTGTGCCATTTTCCTTAATCCTTATTTTTTTCCGGAAGCACGGTAGGTTGATATTAGAAGGTCAAGCCCGCTTCGCGAGCAGCCTCAGCAA
>JBGTAU010000492.1:0-2327 GCA_041749675.1 Rhizobiaceae bacterium
CCCGATTCATTTTTTCAAACTCATCTCAGAAATGGGAATTGCGCCAAACCGTTTGAAAATTGAAGTCACAGAACAGGCACTATTGAAAGACTTGTTCACTGCAAAGCAAGTTATCAACGCGTTTCGTAATGCTGGTGTAAAAGTCGTTCTTGATGATTTTGGCACTGGTTACGCTGGCTTGGGCTATTTGCGAGAATTAAAGTTTGATGGGATAAAAATCGATCATTCCTTTATCTCAAATCTTCTGCGTCAGGCAGAAAGCGCCACAATTGTTGAAGCGATGCAAACGCTCGCAAACAAGCTTGGGCTTGAAACTGTCGCGGAGGGCATCGAAGATCAACTGACCTTGGAAGCCTTGCGCAATATTGGCTGCAAATCGGGACAAGGCTATTATTTTGCCCCCGCGGTTTCAGGAGAAGATGCGACCGCGCTTTTGAAGCACAACACACTGGTTTTTCGCAAAACGGCGTAATTCACGCTGAAAGTCAGAAACGTCCGCCGTTTCAGTTGGCACTGGCGTTTGCATGAGTTCCATGGTTTTTTGCTCCATCAAAGCGTGGGGAATCATGTCTACAGCAACTAAAAGCGATCTCGATTCCAGCTATTCTTGGCAGCGCCTCTGCATATCCATTTTGATCTCTACGGTTGGCAGCGTGGGCATGTGGGCAATCATCTTGGTGTTGCCGAAAGTACAAGTTGAGTTTGGTCTCGATCGCGGCGGTGCTTCACTTGCTTACACTGCCACAATGGTTGGTTTCGCTTTTGGAAATTTGCTCATCGGCCGCGTGGTAGATCGATGGGGCATTGTACCGGTATTGATCGCGGCATCGTGCGCGCTGGCAATAGGGTTCACTGGATCAGCTCTTGCACAATCTCTTTTAGTCTTTTCAGTTTTTCACGGGGTGTTTGTCGGGCTCGGCAGCGCCGCTTGTTTTGGGCCGCTGATCGCTGATGTTTCACATTGGTTCAACAAGCGGCGCGGGATAGCCGTCGCATCGGCCGCCTGCGGCAATTATTTTGCCGGCACTCTCTGGCCAATTATCCTAAAAAGTCCACTGGAAACGATTGGCTGGCGGCCAGTATTTTTCGGCATTGCGATTGCTTGCCTGGTGATCATGGTCCCTTTATCGCTCTTTCTGCGACGACGTCCCGTCGAGCACACGGTAGCCGGCGGGATTAATGCCGTAGCTTTGAAGCCAACGAACCTGTCACCGCAAATGCTTCAAGGCCTACTGATTGTTGCAGGCCTCGGCTGCTGCCTTGCGATGTCAATGCCGCAAGTGCACATCGTCGCCTATTGTGCGGACCTTGGTTACGGTCCAGTCGCTGGCGCGCAAATGCTGTCTGTAATGTTAGCAGGCGGCGTTGTTAGTCGGCTGGGTTCTGGCCTGTTGGCGGATCGTATTGGCGGCATTAAAACTTTGCTGCTTGGTTCCGTGTTGCAGTGCCTAGCACTATTTTTGTATATCCCCTTTGATGGCTTAGCCTCGTTGTACATTGTTTCACTGGTGTTCGGCTTGGCACAGGGCGGCATTGTTCCTTGTTACGCAATCATCGTGCGCGAATATT
Source organism: Rhizobiaceae bacterium (assembly GCA_041749675.1). Lineage (GTDB taxonomy): Bacteria > Pseudomonadota > Alphaproteobacteria > Rhizobiales > Rhizobiaceae > JANMEX01. The sequence goes on from JBGTAU010000492.1 coordinate 1,570, forward strand.
TGCCCGCCCATGAAGCTGGCAAACGCGTCGGGTTGGTGGTGATGGCAACAGTTTGGGGCATGGCCATTGGAGGCTGGATGACAGGGTGGATTTACGACATGACGGGTTCCTATCAAGTCGCATTCCTCAATGGCATCGTCTGGAATTTAATGAACATTGCCGCAATGGTATTGGTACTCACGCGCACGGGCCAACGAGCAACGAGAATGCCCGCGTAACATCGGCCATTGACGCGAGTGTATGCATTTGACATCATTTTTGCATGTCATTCGCGCGCGCAGCAGGTTTGGTATTTTTGGGGCTGTTTGCCGGCGGTATCGTCGGTGGATTGGTCGGGTTGGGCGTGGGACTTGCCTATACACAACTCGCGAACGTTTCAAGATTTGAAGGCTATAGTGGTTTCGTTGTTGGCTATTGGATAGTGGCAGGCATCGCATTTGGCGTACTGGCGGGCTTCGCCATAGCTATGCGTCGCGCGCGTCGCTAAGTTAAGCAACGCGCGAAATATTGGCGCTATCCATAACAAAGCTGCGACTGGAAATCGGTACTGGACGGCCATAAAGGTAACCCTGACCCACATCACATCCCGCAGCGCGCAGCAGTGTGGCTTGGTTTTCATTTTCCACGCCTTCGGCGGTTGTGTGAACGCCAAGCGCGCGTGATAGGCCAACAATCGTGGAGATAATTGCGCCAGTATTGCCTTCCAGCTCAATGCGATTAACGAAAGAACGATCAATCTTGAGCTTCTGGAAAGGAAG
>JBGTAU010000493.1:0-9325 GCA_041749675.1 Rhizobiaceae bacterium
GTATGGTGCGCAAGATCCGGATGGGATGCAACGCGCTGGCTGGGCAAGCTTTGTGCTGGCGTCCGGTTTTATGGTTTTTACATCGTTGCTGTTCCTGTCGTTTCCGACGCAGTTGATTGGGCTATTTCTCGATGAAGCCAACCCAGAGAGCACAGCGGTGCGCATCCTGGCCATCAGCTTTCTTGGCTATGCGGCGTTGTTTCAAATTGTAGACGGTGTACAGGCGGTGGCGGGCGGCATGTTGCGCGGGCTGCAAGATACCAAAGTGCCACTGATCGTGGGAGGCATCGGCTACTGGCTGGTTGGGATGCCCGTCGGCCTATTGTTGGCATTCACATTTGACTTCAAAGGTGCAGGGATGTGGATGGGCCTCGCGTCCGGCTTGGCTTTTGTAGCGGTAGCGCTGGTATGGCGGTGGGTGAGCGTGACGCGGCGCTTCACAACATAAACTAAATCTGAGAGGCGTCAGCCCCTGTGATCAGGGCGCGCTGATCTTACCCGTGATTGAGAGCCAATCCGCACCATCGGTCGGAGATTGGATTTTCCGAATTCCGACACTGCTGCTGTTGATCGGCAGCACCGCGTCAGTCAGATTATCAAGAATAAAATCACCATTGCTGGTCCTGACGACCAAAACGGTGTGTGCTTCACCATTGGCGCGTCCGACTGCCAATAGGAGATTGGATTTCGAAATGCCGCGACGCTGTAAGGCGGCGCGTTTTGCAAGCGCAAAATCCTCACAATCGCCGACCTTTACAGGGATACTCCATTTATCACGCACGCCCAACTGGGCTTGATCAGTGATTGGCTTAATCGAGCGATTTACAGCCACATTGACACTTTGCAGCGTGGAGGTTGCAACCACAGCAGGTTTGCTGGTTTTCCCGCGTTTAGCGCAATCAGAGCGATGGCCAGCACAATAATCAATATGCCCATATGGGCGGCTGGTAGACGCGCCAGTTTTAAGCCAACTCGCACAGTTTCCTATTGCCGGTCCGAAGATCGTGGCGCAAATTGCCACCGGCAACACCAACGTTGATTTAAGCCTCACCTTACCCCTCCCATTTATGCATGTCTGCATATTTTTTTTCATTATCATTCTGATCCAGCAGAATAAAAAGTCAACAAAAAGGGGCGCTTGTCGGCGCCCCTTAAGTGAGTTAGCCCTGATAAACTACTCTTAAGACTGTTCGCTATCATGGCGTTTTTAAATCAATCAGGAATTGCCACCGAGACGATCGTTTGCGATATAGTCTGTTGTTGCAACGGGGCTAATCGAACCAGTTGCGGCACTGTCAACACTTATTCCTGAGTTTTGGTTCATTGGTGAAGTATCGCCGAAGCGAAATTCGTCGTCAAAAGCAACTGAACCAACTGAACCAGTGGCAGCATAGTCAACATCGACTACTGATGCATTGTAGAATTTCTGTTGATTGACAACATCTATAGCCGAGCTGTCAGCGAAAGCTGACGTTGCAGATACAAGTGCGATGCCGAGGGCGATGATGATCTTGTTCATGATAATTCTCCGTTTGATGTGGGCGTTTTTGCCCATGACTGTAGGCTTCACGGTTCTGCCGAGAGCCAATTATCGAGAAATTTTTGTAAATGCCGCCTGAGCCGAGTACTGGGAGGAGATACTCGGCTCAACGCATTTTAGGAGTTGCCGCCAAGGCGATCGTTTACAACATAATCAGTTGTTGCAATCGGGCTGATCGAACCAGTTGCTGACAAGTCAACGTTGGAATCGGCGCTTTGATTCATTGGCGATGTATCGCCAAAGCGGAATTCATCATTTGAATCGGTACCGACTGAACCTGTCGCAGCATAATCGACTGCGGAGGCACGGTATTCAATCTGTTGGCCAACAACATCCAAAGCAGACGATTGAGCAAATGCCGATGATGCAGATACAAGAGCAATGCCGAGGGCGATGATGATCTTATTCATAATAATTCTCCAATTAGTGGGGCCTGATGCCCGTTGATGTTCGGGTTCCCCCGATGATTTTTCTCGGTAGCGAACACTCATTTGCTCGCTTTCGATGAATTGAAATTAGGCCCTGCATGGCTCACTAACAAACCACAAAAAAGTGTCTCGTTGTCAGAGACAAAGGGTCTTGAATCGAACTGGCAAAAATCATTGACGATAATAATATAATAAAATCATATAGTTATACTTTTGAAATGCGGCAAAGTCGTCACAGTTTATGAATTTTGATCACGCAATTTAGGCGCATTATCAAGCGTCTGTGAACCGCAAAGAGAGGTTTCGTGAACGCGAGGATGAAAAACGGTAATGTATAACAAGGCTTTCAAAAAAGTTTCATCCCGCTCAAGAATTCTTAAGTCGGTTTCTCACGGGTTATCACGTGTTTCGTGATCGGCTTTTGCCAAAATCCGCACATCTTATGATGCTTAAAGCATGAGTCGCACTTAATCTTACCCGTCTCTCGACGCGCATTGCGCAACATGGGCAATAGGACAAAAAGATCGTATAAGACTATCCGTGTGGTTGACGCGTCAACCCATTTTCTCAAAGCAAATTTTGCCGTGCCCTGAGCCAAGCAGACCAATTTTCTTGGCAGCACCTTTAGATAAATCAATGACGCGGCCTTTGATAAATGGTCCGCGGTCATTGATGCGTACGATCACAGATTTGCCCGTTTTGGCATGGGTCACGCGTAGTTTGGTGCCAAACTTAAGCGTCTTATGCGCCGCGGTCATTGCAGACGGATTCATCATTTCGCCCGATGCTGTGCGCGAGTGCAGTGCATACCAAGATGCGCCACCACATTGTGCGGCGGCTGCACCGTTGGTTTGAATAAACATCGCAGCGCACAACACGAGGCCGATTTTGATTGATTTCGTCAAGTTTTATCTCCGGTTTACCGGTGCTAAACATGATGAATAAGGCAAGAAGGTGTTCTCGCGACATGGCAATGGCCGGCCTAAAATGTCGGCGGCGTATTCACCCACAGCAAAACGGTCGTGCCGTCAAAACTATTTTTCCATGCATGATGCAGTGAACTTTTGAAATAAAGTGAGTCACCGGCGTTCAACTGATGAAATTCATCGGTGCCCAATATGACGTCAAGTCGGCCGCTTAAAACATGCAAAAACTCTTCGCCTTCATGCTCATATGCGCCTTCAGAACTTGCGCCGGGGCTGAGCACAAAGCGGTGGCAATCCATTTGATTGCGCCCTTCAGCCATCAACTGGATGGTCACGCCCGGAATACTTTGCGGCCAAGTCGTCCATTCGCCGGCTCGCACTAGTTTGCGCTCCGAACCATCTTTAACACCCGATAACGCCGAAACCGTAGTTCCAAGCGCGGCGGCCAAATCATGCAAAACTTTGACGGAAAGGCCATGACTTGTACGCTCAAATGTTGAAAGCGCAGAAAGCGCGACGCCAGCCTGTGCCGACACATCTGCCAAGGTGCGCCCCGCACTTTGCCGCAAGTGGCGCACACGTTTGCCAATCAGTTCCTGTCGGGATTCAATGGCAGTTTTTACAGGTGCGGATTTTGTTTCCAAAGCCGCTTTGATCGCGGCTGGATTCAGTCCCTGTTCTGAGCGATAGCGCTGGATGCGCTGCAATTGTTGCACGTGCGCGGCTGTATAACAGCGCTGCCCGCCGTCCGTGCGCTCAGGTTCAATCAAGCCCTGTATTTCCCACAGCCGAAGCGTGGAGGCAGATACCCCAATCATCTGCGCAACATCAGTGACTTTGTAGCGTAAGTCTTCGTCTTGTTTGTTCAATTGCCCAGCCTGATTCAATGTGCTTGGTGAAAGAAAGTCACTTGGCAACCTACAGAAAAAATGCAAGAAAGGCAAATTCCTTATTGAACCAAGACACCCACAACGAAGCCAGCAACGGAGACACCCCATGAACGCGCCGCTGAAGAATGCTGCTATACAGGCCCGCAAAACAGACGCCATTTCACGCGGTGTGGGCGTTATGACGCAAATCTTTGCCGACAAGGCTGAGAACGCTGAAATCTGGGATGTGGAGGGTAATCGGTACATTGATTTCGGCGCGGGCATCGCAGTCGTTAACACCGGTCATCGTCATCCAAAAGTGATCGCGGCAGTGAAAGATCAGCTCGATCATTTCACCCATACATGTCATCAGGTGGTGCCTTACGAAAACTACGTGCGTCTTGCCGAGCGCCTCAACACTTTGGTTCCCGGTAAGTTTGACAAGAAAACCATTTTTGTCACCACAGGCGCAGAAGCAGTGGAAAACGCGGTGAAAATTGCCCGCGCCTCCACGGGTCGTCAGGCCGTGATTGCGTTCTCAGGCGCGTTCCATGGGCGCACGTTTATGGGCATGGCACTCACTGGCAAAGTCGTGCCGTACAAAGTTGGCTTTGGCGCAATGATGGCGGATGTTTTCCACGTACCGTTTCCAGTCGCGCTGCACGGCACAAGCGTTGAAGACACACTCGGTGTATTGGACAAACTGTTTAAGGCAGACGTTGATCCAAACCGCGTTGCTGCCATTATTGTTGAACCCGTTCAGGGCGAAGGCGGCTTCTATGAAGTGCCGAAGGCATTCATGAAGGCGCTGCGCGAAATCTGCGACAAGCATGGCATCGTGTTTATCGCCGACGAAGTGCAGACCGGCTTTGCGCGCACTGGCAAAATGTTTGCCATGGAACATTATGATGTTGTAGCTGACATTACCACAATGGCCAAAGGCTTGGCCGGCGGCTTCCCGCTGGCAGCTGTGACCGGCAAAGCTGAAATTATGGACGCGCCTGGTCCCGGCGGTCTTGGTGGCACTTATGGCGGCAATCCGATTGGTATTGCAGCGGCCAATGCGGTGCTTGACGTGATCGATGAAGAAAATCTCTGTGACCGCGCTATGCAGCTCGGCAACCGTTTGCACCAGCGCCTGGAATCCTTGCGCGGTGATATTCCGCACATTGCTGATATCCGCGGTTATGGCTTCATGAAGGCGGTCGAGTTTAATATCCCTGGTACAGATAAACCCAACGCCGAAATGACCAACGCCATTCGCATGAAAGCTTTGGAAAAAGGCTTGATCCTTTTGACATGCGGTGTTTATGGCAATGTCATACGCTTTCTCTCTCCCATCACCATTCAGGATAATGTCTTCAACGAAGCGCTGGACATTATCGAATCGTCCATTCGCGAATGCGCAAAGGCTTAAAAACAATGATTATTTCTTCGCTTACCTCTCGTTTGAAAGATCCAAGCCTTGTCACTGACAAGGCCTATGTGAATGGTGTCTGGGTCGAAAAATCCGATTCTGGCAAAACCTTTGAAGTGACCAATCCATCTACGGGTGAAGTCATTGCCGTGTTGCCCGACATGGAGCGTGCCGAGACCGCCCGCGCGATTGATGCCGCTTATAGCGCTCAAAAGGCTTGGGCCAAGAAGACCGGCAAAGAACGCGCCATCATCTTGCGCAAGCTGTTTGATCTGATGGTCGCCAATGTCGATGATTTGGCCACCATTTTGACCACTGAAATGGGCAAGCCTTTTGCCGAGGCCAAAGGTGAAGTTCTATACGGTGCGTCGTACGTTGAATGGTTCGGCGAAGAAGCCAAACGCGTTTATGGTGACATTCTGGGAGGCCATCAAGCCGACAAACGCATCATGGTGATCCGCCAGCCGATCGGAGTTGTAGGTGCCATTACGCCTTGGAATTTCCCGAATGCAATGATTGCCCGCAAAATTGCACCAGCACTTGCTGTTGGCTGCACCATGGTCGCAAAGCCCGCCGCACAGACTCCGCTGTCAACACTGGCGATCGCCGTACTTGCGGAGCGTGCAGGCCTTCCTGCCGGTTGCCTGTCAGTCATCACGTCTAAGTCCTCGTCCGCGATTGGCAAAGAGTTCTGCGAAAACGAAAAAGTGCGCAAACTCACCTTTACCGGTTCGACGGAAGTCGGCCGCATTTTGATGCGTCAAGGCGCAGATCAGATCATGAAGCTCGGTTTGGAACTTGGCGGCAATGCGCCGTTCATCGTGTTTGATGATGCGGACTTGGATGCCGCCGTTGAAGGCGCCATGATCTCGAAATATCGCAACAACGGCCAGACGTGCGTGTGCGCCAACCGCATTTACGTGCAGTCCAGTGTCTATGATGCTTTCGCTAAAAAGCTTGGCGCTGCTGTCGCCAAAATGAAAATCGGCGATGGGTTTGGCGATGGCGTGACCACCGGTCCGTTGATCGATGCAAACGCCATGGCAAAGGTCAAAGAGCATATTGCGGATGCGCTTTCGAAAGGCGCCAAACTGGAAGCGGGTGGTAAAGTGCATGCCAACGGTGGTCTGTTCTTTGAACCCACTATTCTTACCGGTGTTACGACAGATATGATGGTCGCGCGCGAAGAAACCTTTGGTCCAGTTGCGCCGCTATTCAAATTTGAAACCGAAGACGAAGTCGTCGCATTGGCCAATGATACGGAATTCGGTCTGGCGTCTTACTTCTATGCTAAAGACGCCGCCCGCATTTTCCGCGTTGCCGAAGCGCTTGAATATGGCATGGTGGGCATCAATACCGGCCTCATCTCTAACGAGATGGCGCCATTCGGCGGCATCAAGCAATCGGGTCAGGGCCGTGAAGGTTCTAAGCATGGCTTGGACGATTACACGGAGCTGAAGTACATGTGCTTGGGCGCTATCGCCTAAGCCAAATCTGATGTGATGAAACGGCAAAGCCCAGCGTAAAACCTGGGCTTTTTAGTTGCGGGCTTTATTCTGCAGGTAGCATCGAAGACTGCAGTTTGGGACGCTTGAAGCCAGCTTTGTTGAGAATCCAACTATTGGATGGTCGCTCGACAAACTGGTAGGACAAGAGTGAAACAATGACTGTGACGACGATTGGAAAGATCAAGTAGGGATAAAAACCGATAATGCCAGTCGGCTCAATCACGCGGCGCCACAATAAGCTAATCATAATGGCTTCAATGACGGGATGCCATAGGTAGATACCAAACGAGACATTGGCAATCGGCGCAAATACGTCCAACCACTCAGAACGCTCCGGTGCGTGGCGCTCGGAAATGATTGCCAGAAACAGGGATACACTGAGCGCAGTTATGCTGATATAGGGCGACACACCCAGTTGCATGCCAACGCAGGCTAATAGCAACGCCCCCCACGCGACCCATGGCGTATCGACGCGTAAGTTAGATTGCATCGCAGCTTTGGCTGCAATAGCACCAATGATAAAATCAGCGAACGCACGGTAGGCGCCCCAAGTAGACGCCTTCATCCAGCTTGAAAATGGCATTACACCAGTGCGAATGGATGCCTCGAGCAGCGCTACCGTGATGGCAAGCAGGGCTAACATCATGGGGATTCCGCCCTTGCGATCCGCCAGAACAATAAGCGGTAGCAGCAGATAGCAAAACCATTCAGCTGAAAGCGACCATGATACGTAGTTAAACGTCAGCGCATTTGAAAAACCCCAGCCTTGGGTCAGCAGCAAATTCGAAGGCAACTGCCACCAATCATACCGTTGCATCCCGCCGCCGCTACCATTTGATTGGATGATGCCAATAGACAAAGCGATGCCGACAGCGACGAAAAATCCTGTGGTCATCAAATGGAGCGGATAAAGCCGCGCCAAGCGTTTGATCAAATAGCTTCGATAATCGGAAAAACTGGAAACACGGTCCTGATAGCGCAGATAAATTAGCACGCCAGAGATCATAAAGAACGCATCTAATAGCGGCATCAATCGCTCAAACCAGCTGAGAATAGCTTCAAAGCCTTCAGGCCCATAGTGAGAAAAATGATAACCCATTACAAGGAATGCTGCAAAAAGGCGCCATGCACCAAATATCCGAAATTGCATTGACCCTACTGCCTGTTTTATGTCTTTCGTCTGCTTATATTTAATAAAAGGACGTCCGTGTCCAAAACCTTAATGTATTATTAATACGCAAAAACCGGCAACAAAAAACCCGGCACAAAGGCCGGGTTTCTCAAAGTCAAAAAGCAGAACTTATCAAGCAGACTTCTTGTTGTCGTCTTCGTCGATTTCCTCGAAATCAGCGTCAACTACATCGTCCTTGCCCATGACAGCGGCAGCATCTGCTGCTGCTGCATCGTTCTGTGAGGCTTCGTACATCGCCTGACCAAGCTTCATCGAGGCTTCCATCAAGACTTGAGTCTTGGCTTTAATGTCTTCAGCATCATCACCAGCCGCCGCTGTTTTCAGCGAGGCAATCGCATCGGCAATTGCAGTGCGATCGTCTTCGGAAACCTTATCGCCAAACTCCTTAAGCGATTTCTCCGAGGAATGGATCAGCGCTTCAGCTTGGTTCTTGGCCTCCACTGCATCACGGCGCGCCTTATCAGCATCAGCGTTGGCTTCTGCATCCTTGATCATCTTTTCAATGTCAGCATCGCTTAAACCACCAGAGGCTTGAATGCGGATCTGCTGTTCTTTGCCAGTGCCCTTGTCCTTGGCCGAAACCTGAACAATGCCGTTGGCATCAATATCGAATGTGACTTCGATTTGTGGGATGCCGCGCGGTGCTGGTGGCAAACCAACCAGATCAAATTGACCAAGCAGTTTGTTGTCCTGTGCCATTTCGCGCTCGCCTTGAGAAACGCGAATGGTAACAGCCGACTGATTGTCATCAGCGGTTGAGAACACTTGGCTCTTCTTGGTCGGGATCGTGGTGTTACGCTCGATCAAACGTGTGAACACGCCGCCAAGTGTTTCAATGCCGAGTGACAGCGGGGTGACATCAAGAAGGAGGACATCCTTCACATCGCCCTGTAACACGCCGCCTTGAATGGCCGCGCCCATCGCCACAACTTCGTCCGGGTTCACGCCCTTGTGTGGCTCTTTGCCGAAGAACTGCTTCACAATTTCTTGGATCTTGGGCATACGGGTCATACCGCCAACCAGAACCACTTCGTCGATATCACCAGCTTTGATACCAGCATCCTTGAGCGCTGCCTTGCAGGGCTCTATGGTGCGCTGAACCAGATCATCGACCAAGCTTTCAAACTTGGAACGCGACAGTTTCATCGTCAAATGCTTTGGACCGGATGCATCCGCAGTGATAAACGGCAGATTGATTTCGGTCTGCGCGGCAGATGACAATTCGATCTTGGCCTTTTCAGCGGCTTCACGCAAACGCTGCAATGCCAGCTTGTCTTTTGTCAGGTCGATGCCTTGTTCCTTTTTGAATTCGCCAGCCAAATACTCGACTAAGCGAATGTCAAAATCTTCACCACCAAGGAATGTGTCGCCGTTGGTGGATTTCACTTCGAAAACACCGTCGCCAATTTCGAGAACCGAAATATCGAAAGTGCCGCCGCCAAGGT
>JBGTAU010000494.1:0-9962 GCA_041749675.1 Rhizobiaceae bacterium
GCATACCGGTTGGAAAACGCAAGGGTTGTCACTCCAAAAGTCAAAAGGAAATCGATCATCTTTTGGTTGATCTTGGCACGCAAGGCAAGCGCGTTGTGCGGCTTAAGTCTGGCGATCCATTGATCTTTGGCCGCGCGGCGGAAGAACTTACCGCGCTGCGCAATGCGGGAATTTCCCATGAAGTGGTGCCAGGCGTTACTTCAGCATTTGCTGCAGCCGCTGATTTTGCATTGCCGTTGACCTTGCGTGGAACAGCATCCTCGCTGGTTTTTACAACCGGTCATGACCTTAAGGGTGAGACGCTACCTGACTGGGCCAATCTTGCCTTGGGCGGCGCGACGGTTGCTGTCTATATGGGACGCACAGTTGCAGTGGACGTGGCTAACCGATTGGTTTCGATGGGCCTTCCAAGTGAAACCCCCGTTGCTGCGGTTGAAAATGCGAGTCGTACTGATGCGCGGCTTTTCCATGGCACACTCAATGACCTGCCCGCTCTTGCAGACATGACCGAGCTAACCGGACCGGTCATGGTTATTATTGGCGAAGCTGTCGCGGGCGCAGACCTAACACGAGCAACGGCGTTGGCTCGCTTTAATACGACGGCACCCGCCCACGCGCTGCCGCACCTTGAGGAAGCTTTGATATGAAAGTCCTGACTGCAAATCGCCTTACCGATGGCGAGGCACAATTTTATTCCAGCAGCGGCTGGGTTGGTGAATTTCAAAAATCCGAAGTCGCAGATACTGCCGAGGCTGAAAGCCGTCTCGCAACCATCGGTGCGCTGGCTTATGCCAACAACGAAGTCATTGACGTGAACTTGATCGACGTCGTGCGCAAAGATGGCAAACTCCATGCACTGCGCTTGCGCGAACGTATCCGCGCCGAAGGTCCAACAATTGAATATGTCGGCAAAAGTGCCGCGTGGGGCATCTGATTATGTATCGCTATGATGAATTTGACAAAAACTTTGTTGCAGCCCGCGTTGCAGAATTTTCCGATCAGGTCGCACGTCGCCTGTCGGGAGAACTGACGGAAGAACAGTTTCGCCCACTGCGTTTGATGAATGGCGTGTACTTGCAATTGCATGCCTATATGCTGCGCGTTGCAATTCCTTACGGCACGCTATCGTCCAAACAAATGCATAAATTGGCCCATATCGCGCGGGTTTACGATCGCGGCTATGGCCACTTCACCACGCGGCAGAATCTGCAATATAATTGGCCGGCGCTGAAAGATATGCCAGCGGTGCTTGCTGAATTGGCGGAAGTTGAAATGCATGCTTTGCAAACCTCGGGCAACTGCATTCGCAATGTGACGGCTGATCATTTTGCAGGTGTCGCGGCGGATGAAATTGCTGACCCACGGCCGGCATCAGAAATCTTGCGCCAATGGTCATCTATCCATCCGGAATTTTCTTACCTTCCGCGCAAATTCAAAATTGCCGTTACAGGCGCCGCAACGGACCGTGCCGCGATTCAAGTGCATGATATTGGCTTGCAAGTGGTCAAAAATGACAAAGGCGAACTGGGCTTTGTCGTTTATGTTGGCGGTGGCCAAGGGCGCACGCCGATGGTTGCCAAGAAAATTCGCGACTTTCTGCCTGAGCAGGATTTGCTCGCCTACTGCACGGCGATTTTGCGTGTGTATAATTTGGAAGGCCGCCGGGATAATAAATACAAGGCGCGCATCAAGATTTTGGTGCACGAAATGGGAACTGAGGAACTTCGTCAAGCGGTGGAGACTGAGTTTGACGCTCTGCGCGATAGCGAATTGAAGCTGCCGGAGAGTGATATTCGGGCGATCGAAAGCTACTTTTCATTGCCTGATTTGGCGGAGCGTGCTGCGGGGCATGGAACATTAGCGGCAGCCCAGAAAGCGAATAGTAATTTCGCAGCCTGGGTTCAGCAAAACACCATTGCGCACCGCCATCCCGATTACCGTGCTGTAACGGTGTCCTTAAAGCCGATTGGCGGGATTCCGGGCGATGCGTCCGCCGATCAAATGGATTTGCTTGCCGATATCGCATCGAAATATTCCTACGACGAATTGCGCGTTAGCCATGAGCAAAACATTATTTTCCCACACATTGCGTTGGACGATTTGAAGGCGGTTTATGACCTTTTGGTGCCAGCAGAACTTGCCACCGCAAACGCTGGTTTGATTTCTGATATCATCGCCTGCCCAGGTCTTGATTATTGCGCACTGGCCAATGCACGATCGATTCCTGTGGCGCAGAAAATTTCCGAGCGCTTTGCTGATATGCAGCGTCAGCGCGATATTGGCGAATTGAAGCTGAAAATCTCAGGCTGCATCAATGCGTGCGGGCACCACCATGTCGGCCATATTGGCATTCTGGGCGTTGAGAAAAAGGGTGAGGAACTCTATCAAATCACGCTTGGAGGTTCGGCCGACGAAAACACTTCGATTGGCGAAATCATTGGACGCGGTTTCGGTCCTGATGAGATTACGGATGCCATTGAAACAGTGGTGGAGACCTATTTGGCAAACCGATTGAATGCGGATGAAAACTTTCTTGCCGCTTATCGCCGGTTAGGGCCTGCGCCATTCAAAGAAATTCTTTACGCGCAATCCGTTGCAACTTCACTCACCAATTCAACTCTGTAGGAATAAGCCGTTGCTCAAAACCTTGCCCAGATTGAATGAAATAGAACGTGCGCAGCAATTGGCGGGCGAACTGAATTTACGTTTTGCCAACGCAAGCGCACGTGATGTGATTTCCTATGCGGTCAATGAAGGGTTTGTTGGTGCGGTGGGTGTTGTTTCATCGTTCGGGACTGAGTCTGCTGTGTTGTTGCATCTGGTCGCTTCTGTGGCGAAAGATACGCCCGTTTTATTTCTTGATACCGGCAAGCATTTTAGCGAGACATTCGATTACAAGAAAGAGCTCGTAGAAAAACTTGGGTTGAGTGATGTGCGCACTATTGCGCCACTGAATAGCAATCTGGCGGCTGAAGATCCTGATGGGCTCTTGCATAAGCGCTCTACAGATCAATGCTGTAATATTCGCAAAGTTGAGCCGATGGCGCGCGCTGTTATCCCATTTGAGGCTTGGTTCACAGGTCGCAAACGGTTTCAGGCATCGACGCGCGCTGCGCTGCAAGTCTTTGAAGCGGTCGGCGGTCGCATACGCATTAACCCGCTGGCGGGTTGGTCCGAAGAAGCTTTGCAGGATTACAAAGACAAACATACTTTGCCGGTCCATCCGCTTATACCTTATGGATATTTCTCTGTTGGCTGCGCGCCATGCACCGAACCCTCGCCGCCGGAAGATCATCGTGGTGGCCGCTGGAAGGGCCAGAATAAGGTCGAATGCGGCATTCATTTAAGCGGGCTTGATGCGTCGCTGACCGATTCATCGCTGTAAGGAACTTGACATGAGCACGACTGAAAAAAAGCTTTGGCGCGATGATAAATTTATTGAAGACACTTGGCATTACGCCGATGTGGATGATGGCGAAGGGCAAGTGATTTTGCCAATAGCTGTTTGGCTTGGCCTTTCTGCAGATCAACGTAAGGCTGGGTCCAATCGTCTTGGTGTGTTGTTGGCGCCGGGTGATAAGTTGGATTTGATTGTGGCTGATCTGGACCTGATTTCTTTGGTGGCGCTGTCCTTTCCGGCTTATAATGATGGACGTTCGCACTCTAAAGCTGCACTACTGAAAAGCCGCCATGGTTTTACCGGCGAGGTGCGCGCGGTCGGCGATGTTCTGGTTGATCAAATTCCGGTGTTACTTCGCAATGGGTTTGATACGCTGGAAGTGTCTAACGCGGTTGCCGTTAAACGCTTGCAAGATGGTGTCTCGACGGCTGTAGATGTTTATTATCAACCGGCGACGCAGGCCTCTCAATCGACATCAACCTATTCTTGGCGGCGCACACCGGCTGTTTGATTTATCGCAAGAGTTACGTTGCTAACTCTTGCTAATTTCTCACAATTACATTTTCCAAAGGCGTTCTTTCGATGCAAATTCATGTGACTGACCAAACAGGTGTTCGCCATACACTCGAGGCTTTGGAAGGCTGGCGTGTTATGGAGATTATTCGCGATTGGGGTTTGAACATCAAAGCGGAATGCGGCGGAGCATGTGCTTGTGCCACGTGTCATGTTTATGTCGAACCTGAGTGGGAAACTAAACTTCACCCCGCGCTGGATGAGGAGCATGACATGCTGGATAGCGCATTTGATGTGCGCAGCAATTCTAGGCTTTCCTGCCAGCTGCTGATGTCGGCTGAGCTGGATGGCTTGGAAATCACTCTGGCGCGCGGCACAGAGAATGACTCCCGCGAAGCGGCGTAAAGGTTCAAGGAAATTTTTTGACAACGTGAGTGCGCGTCAACCAGCCTGAGCGCATTTCATCACGCACCAAAGTCATGATGCCTGAGACAACAACCAAACAAATCCCAGTGATTGTCCAGACATCTGGCGTCTCATTGAAAAAGAAGAGGCCGATGAACACGGCCCAAATTATCTGGCTATAGTTTGCAGGTGCAATTAGATTTGCTGGCGTTGTTCTGGCGGCCGCAAGAAGTGTGACGTGCCCTAGTCCTGCAAACGTTCCGGCCCCAATATATTTTGCCCATTCTAACGTGCTAGGCACATGAAACTGCGGCAACATCAACACACCGTTGACGAGGACAGAAGCGACCAAGACGACGCCTATCAATGTGATGCGGCGCTCAGTCTGCCCCAATTTGCGCAAGAAAATAAACGAAGTCGCGCCCATCATCGCTGCAAATATTGCAGTGACATGGCCGAGCTGCAATTCGCGAAATCCCGGACGGACGATGACCCAGACGCCAATCAAGCCCAATGCGACTGCGCTCCAGCGCCACGCGCGCACTTGTTCACCCAAAAAGAAGATCGATAAGATTGTTACAAAGACGGGTGCCAAAAAGATCAGAGCATAAGATTCGGCGAACGGTAGATGTGTGAAGGAATAGAACGCAAACATGCCGGCGAAAATGCCCGACGCGGCACGCCCCGCCACCAACCAAGGCTGATTCATTTTGAACATGGCCGACAGCGGGTCATGCCGCAAGGTGAACGCGAGCACTGGAATAAACGAAAACAGGGTGATGAAAAAGCCGATCTGAAAGACGCTACTACCCGGCCCGATGCTTTTGATCAGAGAATCGCAAATGCAAAATACGAAATAGGCGACGAGCGCCAACAGAACACCGGGGTGCATTGGAAATCCAGTTCGGTCGAGACAATGTTAGGGAAACGAATCAAGCAGACGTTAAGCGTATATCTGCAACGTTACTATGTTCAAGCACGTGGCGAATGTTGGGCATGTCGTTGGAATCGATCCAATCGCGTGCAACTTGTTTTTCACGCCCGAAATGTGCCCAACGCGCCACCATACGCCGGTCTAATTCTTCAATGGGCACATCGAGCAAAACGGTCATATCAAAAAGTGGCGGCAGATTTACCCACGGCGCATAGTTGAGCAAAAGATAATTGCCTTCAATGATGAGGTATTTTGTGTCTGCGCTGACAAGTTCGGCTGCAGCGCGAGATAGTTCGAGCGAACGATCAAACACTGGTATCGCCACATCCGGTTCGCATAATTTCAAGCGCTTGAGGAGAACTTCAAATCCCGCGCAGTCAAAGGTCGGGGGTGAGCCTTTACGGGAACGAAGGCCGAGCCGCTCCAGCACGGCGTCATCATAATGAAAACCATCCATCGGGACGACAACAGCGCTTTCGCCCAAAACACGTAAGTTTTCGGCAACCGCTTCAGCAATTGTTGATTTACCCGCTGCTGGTGGTCCGGCAATCCCGAGAAGAAACCGGCTGGCATTTCCGGCGCGCGTTTGTATGGAAGAGACAAGACCGGCGATGGTGTCCATCGCCGGTCCCTTATCTTCAAATTTTGAATTAACGTCGGTCATTTCAGTTTGACAACAATTCTTTCGGTGGTTCTTTTGCACCCGTCATAAAGGCAACAGCGTCCGACATTGAATATTCTTTCGGATTGATGACGCACAAACGCTTGCCCAGACGGTGAATGTGAATGCGGTCACAAACTTCAAAAACATGTGGCATATTGTGCGATATCAGCACAATCGGCATGCCGCGTTTTTTCACGTCTTGAATGAGCTCCAACACACGGCGCGATTCTTTGACGCCGAGCGCAGCGGTTGGTTCATCCATGATTACCACTTTTGAACCGAACGCTGCAGCGCGAGCCACAGCCACGCCCTGCCGCTGGCCGCCCGAAAGCGTTTCCACGGCTTGGTCAATATTTTGAATGGTCATCAATCCAAGTTCAGACAGTTTTTCACGCGCAAACTTTTGCATCCGCGGGCGGTCTAAAAGTTTGAAGATGCTGCCCAAAGGTCCAGGCTTCTTCCATTCGCGGCCAAGAAATAGATTGTCCGCAATTGAAAGCGCCGGCGACAGCGCAAGGTTTTGATACACCGTTTCAATACCGGCATTGCGGGCATCTTGCGGAGAGCGGAAGTTAACCAGCTCACCTTCCAACCTGATCTCGCCGTGGTCTGGCGTCACCGCGCCTGTCAACGCTTTGATCAGCGAGGTTTTGCCCGCGCCATTATCGCCGATAACGCCGAGGATTTCGTTCGGATAAAGATCGAAATCCGCGCCGTTGAGCGCAACCACGGTTCCATAGCGCTTAAACAGACTACGGGTGGTGAGAAGCGGTGTACGAGTTTCTGGCGCGACACCCGGCGCAACGGGCGCTGCAACAGTTGCCGCGACAGTTTTAGGTGCCGCTTTGGCAGCAGGTTTAGGTGCTGGCTTAACGGCAGCAACCTTGACAGGCGCAGATTTGGCCACAGCTGGTTTTGCCGCAGCTTTTGCACCCACAGCTTTTGCTTCTGCGGCCTTTACAGGTTTGGCTGCCGGCTTGGCCGCAACCTTCACTGTTGTTGCCTTAACTGCTGGTTTATCAGCAGCTTTCGCGACAGGTTTTGCCGCAGGTTTAGCAGCCACTTTCTTAGTTTCCACTTTCTTCGCGCTCATAGTGAAGCCCTCCGCAACCATTGATCAACAGCAACAGCGACAATGACCAAACAGCCCGACGCAAACAATTGCCAATAACTATCGACGCCCGCTAGCGCGAGGCCAGTGTTGAACACACCCACGATGAGGGCACCAAGGACGGAACCTGCAATCGAAGCGCGCCCGCCAAACAGCGACGTGCCGCCAATCACCACAGCAGTGATAGAATCCAAGTTCACAGTTTCAAATGCGATCGGTGAGATCGATCCGACGCGACCGATTGAAATCCAAGCGCCAATGCCACAAATCATGCCAGCAAGTGCGTAGACGGATATTAATGTACGATCGATTTGAATGCCTGACAGCATGGCAGCATCGGGATCATCGCCGACGGCATAAACGTGGCGGCCCCAAGCGGTGCGATTGAGCATATACCAAACCACGCCGGCTAGAACGAGTAGCGCTATGCTTCCGTAAATGAGCTTGGCATCACCAAATGTGAAACTATTGCCGAACCACAAAAGTCCTGATGCCTTGGCTTCGATATCTGCAGCGCGCACTGACTCCGAACCCGTGTACCAAAGCTTCAAAGCATTAAAGATGTAGAGTGTGCCCAATGTCACAATAAATGGTGGGATGCGGGCTTTTGTCACCAATACCCCGTTGAGCAAACCCATCATGGTGCCAATGGCAATGCCCGCTGGAATAGCCAAAAATAATGACAACTCTGATAAGACGCCCAAGCGACCCATCACCATCGACGAAATGACAAGCATTGCGCCAACAGACAAATCAATACCAGCCGTTAAAATAACAACGGTCTGCGCAATCGCTACAATTCCAGTGACGGTGACCTGCTTAAGCACGAGTGACAGCGTGCTGGCCGTCATAAAGTTATTCGCAATAAAGCCAAATGCGATCACGCTAATCAGAAGAATGATGGCTGGAATAGCGGTCGGATTTGACCGCAAGAATGAGCGCAATCGAAAAATCAACGTTTGATCATCGCTATCAAAGTTGGCGACGGATTTGTCGGCTTCATTCAGTTTTGCTTCAAAGTCTGAGATTGTTTTGGTCGGCGCAGTGTTCTCGCTCATTGCCTTATCAACTCCCCGCTATTGGTGAAATTTTATTACCTGAGTGGTGATACACGAAGGGCGACTGTAACAGTCGCCCTTCACGCAATTCAAGAGGAACTAGAAGCTAAAATATTAGCCCCAGCACTTGGCAGTGCCTTCCTTGGAGTCGATGGACTTCACACCTTCGGCTGGCTTGTCAGTGACAAGGTTCACGCCGGTGTTGAAGAAGGAAAGACCTTCGGAAGCAGCTGGCTTAGCGCCGTCCTTAGCGAAAGCAGCAATGGCTTCGATGCCCTTGGATGCCATCAACAATGGATACTGCTGGGAAGTCGCGCCGATCACACCGGATGCAACTGAAGCGATGCCTGGGCAACCGCCGTCAACGGAGACGATGATGGCTTGGCTTTCTTTGCCGGCAGCTTTAAGAGCAGCATATGCGCCTTCAGCAGCTGGTTCGTTGATTGTGTAAACAACGTTGATGCCTGGCTCTTTAGCAAGCAGGGTTTCCATGGCCTTCTGGCCGCCTTCTGGATTGGCATCAGATGTTTCGTGACCGATCACGCGTGCATCTTTTTCAGAACCGAGAACCTTCAGGTCAGGAACTTCAATGCCGAAACCAACGAGGAAGCCGGTGTCGCGCTGTACGTCAACCGAGATGTTGTCTTTGTTGATGTCGAGCATAGCGATCTTTGCTTCTGCTGCCTTGTCACCAAGGGTAGCTTTAGCCCAAGCACCGATCAGTTTGCCAGCTTCAAAGTTGTCTGTTGCGAAGGTCATGTCTTGAGCTTCAGCATCAGCCAGCGGGGTATCAAGAGCAATAACGAGGATGCCCTTGGACCGTGCGTCTTTAAGGGCTGGAGCAACAGAATCGTTCGAAGCGGTGATGAGGATACCCTTAACGCCCGCTGCAACGCAGTTTTCAATTGCTGTCAACTGTGGAGCGGCATCGCCGTCTTTAACGCCTGCGAATGACTGAAGGGTAATGCCTGCAGCAGTCGCTGCGGCTTCAGCGCCTTCCTTCATTTTCACGAAGAACGGGTTGGAGTTGTTTTTGGTGATGAGGCAGGCGCCCACACCTTCAGCCTGCGCCGAACCGATAGATGCAACACCGAGCGCCAATGCGCCGAGCATAGATAGTACGAGTGACTTTTTCATATGTGTTCCTCCCAGAACAAGCCCAAAAGCGTTTCGTCGCGATGGGCGGCTACACTTTCCAAGAAGATCGAAATTAGTGCGCCGTGAGGCATTTGGATTTCGACTTCCTCTCTAGCCAACACGGAATCTTTTCGCTTGTCAATAAATAAATCCACTTGATTTATTAATTCGTTCGGTCATGCTGCTATCAAAATTGACGCAAGCCTTTGGATTGTTAAAGGGGCACGTCGGGAGGAAGTCATTCGTTATGTCTGTGGAGACTGAACAAGTCGATTATGCAGTCATGGGTGGGGCCAAAGGTTCTAACCAGACAGTGGTTCGTGCGTTTAACGAACGGCTGGTGCTTTCGCTTGTGCGTCGTTTCGGCAGCATGCCAAAGGCTGATATTGCGCGGACCACTGGTCTTTCAGCACAAACGGTTTCTGTGATCATGCGCGCGCTTGAGCTTGATGGCTTGTTGCTACGCGGCGAGCCGGTGCGCGGCAAAGTCGGGCAGCCTTCTGTGCCAATGTCGCTCAATCCCGATGGGGTATTTTCACTTGGTCTGAAAATCGGTCGACGCAGCGCGGATTTAATTTTGATAGATTTTCTTGGCAATCAGCGTGGTCATCTGCATCATACTTATGCCTATCCAACGCCCGCGGTGATCATGGAATTTGCCGAGGCTGGGATCAATGCGTTGGCTGCAAATTTGACGTCATCGCAACGTGCTCGCATCGCCGGTATTGGTGTTGCAGCGC
>JBGTAU010000495.1:0-2776 GCA_041749675.1 Rhizobiaceae bacterium
AAATCAATGACCGGGTGCAGGCGATGCTCAAACTGGTCAAACTCGACAAGTTCGGTCACCGCAAACCACACCAATTGTCCGGCGGTCAGCGTCAGCGCGTAGCGCTCGCCCGCTCCATCGCCAAGCGCCCGAAAGTGTTGCTGCTCGATGAACCGCTCGGCGCGTTGGATAAAAAACTACGCGAGGAAACACAGTTTGAATTGATGGATTTGCAGCAAGAGCTGGGCCTGACTTTTATGGTCGTTACCCACGACCAAGAAGAAGCCATGACCATGGCTGATCGCATCGCCGTCATGGACAAAGGAAAAGTGATGCAAGTGGCAACACCGGCGGAAGTCTACGAAGCGCCGAACTCGCGCTTTGTTGCAGACTTTATCGGTAATGTTTCGATGTTTGATGGCACAGTCGCGAAGTCTGGCTCAGGCGTGTTGGAAATTGAAACCAAAGACGGCTTTATCGCAAAAACAGAAAGTGCAGAGACCTATACCGCAGGGTCAAGCATTGCCTATGCGATCCGTCCAGAGAAGTTCAAAGTCACCAAAGCAAAGCCGGAAAACGCGGGCGTAAATTCTGTCGAAGGCGATATTTGGGACATCGCTTATCTGGGCGACATGACGGTTTTCCATGTGAAACTGGCATCAGAAAAAGTCATCAAGATTTCGCAGATGAACGCCAAGCGCGAGGCCGACGAGCCATTGGCTTGGGATGATCGTGTTTGGGTCTCGTTTCCGGCCAACGCCGGCATAGTCTTGAAAGGGTGATGGCATCATGCGCAATCCCCTGTCTTGGATTTTCAATCGGCTGACTATAGGTGTGCCTTACCTTTGGCTGATCATCTTCTTTCTGGTGCCGTTCTTTATCGTTTTTAAAATATCGCTGTCTGAAACCGCCATTCAAATGCCGCCGTATAATCCGGTGTTTGATGGAACAGATACGGTTGGAAAGCTGAAGTCGCTGACAGCCGACAATTATTGGTTTTTGATCGAAGACCCGCTTTACTACAAAGCCTATTTGACCAGCATTACCATTGCGGCCATCTCAACATTTTTGACTTTGCTGGTGGCATACCCGCTGGCCTACGGCATGGCACGCGCACCACTAACGCTGCGGCCAACGCTATTGATGCTGGTTATCTTGCCATTTTGGACCTCGTTTCTCATCCGCGTTTATGCGTGGATCGGCATTCTAAAACCCGAAGGGCTGCTCAACCAGCTGCTCATGACCTTGGGCGTGATTAGTGAACCATTGCAAATCATGAACACCAACTATGCCATCTTCATCGGCATCGTTTATTCCTATCTGCCATTCATGGTACTGCCGATTTATTCAGCGCTGGAAAAGATGGACTATTCGCTGATTGAAGCGGCCAGCGATCTGGGCTGCCCGCCGATTTCGGCTTTTTGGAAGGTGACCTTTCCACTATCGTTGCCCGGCGTGATCGCTGGTTGTTTCCTCGTCTTTATTCCGGCGACCGGTGAATTTGTTATCCCTGATCTGCTTGGTGGTTCTTCGACGCTGATGATTGGCAAGACATTGTGGAACGAGTTTTTCTCTAACCGCGATTGGCCGGTTTCATCCGCCGTGGCCGTGATCCTACTGTTGCTGTTGGTCATTCCCATCGTGTGGTTCCAAAGTGCGCAAGCCAAAGCATTGGAGGCAGGCAAATGAACACGAACTGGTCGCGCTTTAATGTTTCTTCAGTCGTACTCGGCTTTGCGTTCCTGTATTTGCCGATTGTGCTGCTGGTAATTTTCTCCTTCAACGAATCCAAGCTGGTGACAGTCTGGGGTGGTTTTTCTACGAAATGGTATGTTTCGCTGCTCGACAATCAGGGCATCAAAGACGCGGCATGGGTGACCATCCGTGTTGCCCTCTTGTCTGCTACTTTGGCAACCGTCTTGGGAACGCTGGGAGCGCTCGCTTTGACGCGCTACACGCGTTTTCGCGGGCGCATTTTGTTTTCGGGCATGATTTATGCGCCGCTGGTTATGCCAGAGGTGATCACTGGGCTTTCGCTGTTGTTGCTATTTGTTGCGGTTGGTTTTGACCGCGGCTTCTGGACAGTCACGTTGGCGCACACCACACTGACCATGTGCTTCGTGGCAGTGGTGGCGCAGTCGCGTCTGGTGACCTTTGATCGCTCGCTTGAAGAGGCGGCGATGGATTTAGGCGCAACGCCGGTAACGACATTCATGCAAATCACATTGCCGGTGATTATGCCTGCTGTTGTGTCCGGTTGGATGCTCGCCTTTACACTCTCGTTGGATGATCTCGTAATTTCGTCCTTTACCTCAGGGCCGGGTGCTACAACACTGCCAATGAAAATCTACAGCCAAGTGCGCTTAGGCGTTACGCCTGAAATCAACGCGATTTGTACGTTGATGATCGCTGTGATCACAGTAGGAGTTATCGTCACGTCGATCATCAACAAACGGCGCGAAGTGCAACGTGTTTTGGACGAGCAGAACGCATTGCGCGGTTAAGGCCTACTGCGGTGACTGGGTTGTTACTAATGGCCGCTTCCAAGTGCCGCCGAGGAAAAACGATGATGGTTTGGACGTTTCAGTCTGGACCGCGTCGGTGATCAGTCCGTGTAATGCAATGCCTTGCGACATCAGGGGAAATGCCCCTGATAGAGCAATGATGCGCCCATCGATAATCGCGCTGGCTGATTTAATGGCCACCACGCCATCGTGGATATCGGCAACGAGGTTCAATGATTGCACATCACTCATGCCGGCATAAACGGTCGGCAGTTCAAAAACGTGTTGTTTAT
>JBGTAU010000496.1:0-2758 GCA_041749675.1 Rhizobiaceae bacterium
GACAACGAAACCGAATAGAACCGCTTTCAAAACAGTCTGATTAAAATCGGCTGCGAGCAGCGGGATTGACGCCATGAACTTTGCGCCAATCGCCGATGGCGGGGGCAAGAGCACGAACGGGACACCCGCGCCGCGGACATAGGCCTCCCACAGGAACAAGACTGCCAGACCGAACAATGCCGGAATAGCAATCCCCAAAACTGATTGCATCGACGCTGGTGCGCGAAATGCTGCCATGCGGTTTACGGTTGCCCAAGAAAATAGCCAAGCGGCCACAGTAAACAGCCAGAAGGGTAGACCCGGTCGCTTTGTAGTCATGGTTTCTGGCAGCATTTGCAACACCGCCCAGAAGAGCAACAGCGCCACCAGAATATCAACGGCCAATGCCCATCCGGACCGGATAAATGCAGACGGGCGACCAACAACGAGGACCGCGCAAAGCGCGATGGCAACAACGGCGAATAGAAGCACAAAGCCGCCGCTGAAGTAGTGCGCTTCATAGCCGCCAGTCGCAAAGGCGGCTGCAATCAGGACAACGACAGCGGCCTGCAATAGCCATTGCCCGCCCGTGCTGTATTCGCGACTTTGACTGTTGGTCATAGCGGTTTGGCCCCCATGCGGGCGTTCACGAAACGGCCTATGATATCCACGAGAACCACAAGCAAGATTGCAACGACCGAGCCTGCAATCAGTGCGGCGAAAACGTCGATTGTTTGCGAGTAGTAGGAACCGGCGAGAAGTTTGGAGCCGATGCCTGCGACAGCGCCAGTCGGCAATTCACCGACGATCGCGCCCACAAGGCTGGCGGCGACTGCGACCTTAATGGACGTAAAGAAGAACGGCACCGATGCCGGTGCGTGGAGTTTCCATAATGTTTGCCACTTGCTCGCGTTGTAGGTGCGCATCAAATCCAAATGCATGACTTCCGGCGAGCGCAGGCCTTTGACCATGCCAACGGCGACGGGGAAGAATGACAGATAGGTCGAGATCAGTGCCTTGGGCAAAATACCGGTGATATTCACTGCGGCAAGAATGACGATGATCATCGGCGCGACGGCCAACATCGGTATGGTCTGGCTGGCGATAATCCACGGCAGGAATGATTTATCCAGCGCGGGAACGTGGACGATGCCAACGGCGATGATGATGCCGAGCACAGTACCCATCAGGAAGCCAAGCAGAGTGGAGGAAAGCGTGACGCCCGCGTGATAAACAAGGCTGCGATTGGACGTGAGTTTGACGCCGAATGTGTTTTTCCAAAGTGTCGTCGCCACCTGATGCGGTGCGGGCATGGTGGGCTTGGGCTGGCTCATGGTTTGGGCGATGAATTCACTGGTGGTCACAGTGACGTTCGAGCGCTCGTTTTGGTCGCGCTGAAATGGCGCGTTCATGCGGTAGGTGGCGGCATACCACGCGATGATGATGGCAATGAGGATTGTGCCAACGGGGATGATGCGGTCGCGGAGAAAGGAGGGTTGGGTCATTGGACGCCTCCACCTTCAGCGCTGCCCCTCATCCGGTCTTCGACCACCTTCTCCCCGCAAGCTGCAGGGAGAAGGGGATAATCCCAAACGGTGCGGGCTTCTCCTTCTCCCTGTGCCTTCACGGGGAGAAGGTGGCGCGAAGCGACGGATGAGGGGCAGCGCTGAGGGAGTGCGATTATCTCAATCATCATAGCTATGCCCCGCCCTCAATCCGTCTCTAACCTGTTGGGCAATCTTCAAGAACGCGGGCGTTTCGCGGATTTCCAGCGGACGGTCGTTGCCCAAATCACAATCGATGATCTCATGAATTTTCCCCGGACGCGGGCTCATCACGACGATCTTGGTTGAGAGGTAGACGGCTTCGGGAATTGAGTGTGTGACAAAAACCACTGTCTTTTTCGTCTTTGCCCACAGCGCGAGAAGCTGCACATTCAGATGATCGCGCACGATTTCATCAAGAGCCCCGAACGGTTCGTCCATTAGAAGCATGGCAGGTTCCACCGACAATGCGCGCGCTATCGAAGCGCGTTGCTGCATGCCGCCGGAGAGTTGCCAAGGAAACTTTTTCTCAAAGCCAGCGAGATTAACCAGCGCGATATTTTCGCTCACGCGCCGCGCAACTTCGGACTTTTCTAGCCCCATAACTTCGAGCGGCAGCCCGACATTGGCCGCGATGGTGCGCCAAGGAAACAATGCGGCTTGCTGGAACACATAGCCATACGCCCGTTTCATGCGGGCCTCATCCGGCGTCATGCCATTGACAGTTATTTCGCCACCAGTCGGCTGTTCGAGATCGGCGATGACGCGCAAAAGCGTGGTCTTGCCGCAGCCGGACGGACCGATAAGCGACACGAACTCGCCCTCGTTGATATCAAGATTGATGTTTGAAAGCGCGTGGACGGGGCCGTCGTTGGTGGTGAAGGTCAACGACAGATCACGGGCGGAAATGACAGGGCTTTGGTGACTTACATTCATACTGAGATCCGGCTTTCTTTTCGTTCTGGCACGAAATGAACCGCCAAGGCGCGTCCAAAAGTCGGCTTTCTGCGTTTTCCACAGTCACAAAAGCGACGTGAATTTGTCACCGGCATGTCAACTGCTGTTCCTAACAATTTCATACTGCCCGCCTCACCCATTTGTTAGGATTATTGCCATGTTGAGACTGTCGATTTCTATCATCGCCCTTGCCGCAGCCATGGGTACCAGCCACGCCGAGGAAACCTTCTCCGCCAAATTGGCCGGTCATTCGCTGCTGCCTGCGGCCAGCTTTATTG
>JBGTAU010000497.1:0-4763 GCA_041749675.1 Rhizobiaceae bacterium
AGACCCGCGTTTGCCAGTTGAACACCTGTTACACCGCCAACCGTGAACAAGAAGATGAACGCGATGGCCCATTTCATTGGCGCTTTGAACGAGATTGAACCACCCCACATTGTGGCGATCCAAGAAAAGATTTTCACGCCCGTTGGTACCGCGATCACCATCGTGGCGAACACGAAGTAACGCTGCGTATCAAGCGAGAGGCCAACCGTATACATGTGATGGGCCCAGACCACAAAACCAACAACACCAATCGCAACCATGGCGTAAGCCATGCCGAGGTAACCGAAAATAGGCTTCTTGGAGAAGGTAGAAATAATGTGAGAGACAATGCCAAAGCCTGGCAAAATCAAAATGTACACTTCAGGGTGACCGAAGAACCAGAACAAATGCTGGAACAGGATCGGGTCGCCGCCGCCTTCTGGAGCGAAAAACGCTGTGCCAAAATTACGATCGGTCAAAAGCATGGTGATCGCGCCAGCCAACACTGGCAAAGACAATAGCAACAGGAACGCCGTCACAAGCACAGACCACGCAAACAGCGGCATCTTGTGCAATGTCATGCCCGGAGCGCGCATGTTGAAAATAGTCGTGATGAAATTGATTGCACCCAAGATAGACGACGCACCGGCAAGATGCAGCGCCAAAATTGCCAAATCCATTGCAGGACCGGGCTGACCTGATGTTGAGAGTGGTGGATAAATTGTCCAGCCACCGCCAACACCCATTGCTCCAGTAGGCCCTTCAACGAACATAGAAAGCGTGAGCAGGATGACAGCAGGCGGCAGCAACCAAAATGAAATGTTGTTCATGCGCGGAAAGGCCATGTCCGGCGCACCAATCATAATTGGGACCATCCAGTTGGCAAAACCACCAATCAAAGCTGGCATCACCATAAAGAAGATCATGATCAGCGCATGGCCAGTGGTGAACACATTATACATGTGCTTGCCCGCATCAATCGCAGCATCACCTTCAACACCATAAACCATGGACGCGAGGCCATGGAAAATCTGAATGCCTGGCTCTGCCAATTCCCAACGCATCATAACCGACAGAAAACCGCCAAAAATGCCTGCGCATATCGCGAAAATCAAATAGAGGGTTCCGATGTCTTTATGGTTGGTTGAAAACAACCAACGCCGAATAAAATACGGCTTGTGATCATGGTGATCATCATGCGCATGATCGTGATGGGCTTCGTCGTGAGCGTGTCCGCTGGCCATTTGCCGCACTCCTCTTAAATTCTGTTGGGCTGCTTATTGTGCAGCGACGTCAATTGTTTTGTCGGCAGCAACTGCCGCCATCAATGATTTGTAAGCGCCAGGAAGATCAGCCTTGGCTTGCGTATACCAAGCGTCATACTTCGCTTGATCAACTACGCGAATGGCAATCGGCATGTAAGCATGATCTTTGCCGCAGATTTCTGAACATTGGCCGTAAAACAGGCCTTCTTTGTTCGCCTTGAACCAAGTTTCGTTCAGACGACCGGGTACAGCATCGATTTTGATACCAAAGGCTGGCATTGCAAACGCGTGGATTACATCAGCGCCTGTGGTGATGACGCGCACGACAGCGTTCACTGGAACCACCATTTCATTATCGACTGCCAATAGTGATGGATAGGCCGCTTTATCTTCTTTACCGACAGCTGCGCGCGCATCGTCTTTCAAAAGCAATGAATCAAACGAAATTGGTTCCGCTGCTTGATATTCGTAGCTCCAATACCATTGGTTGCCAGTGGCTTTAACAGTCATGGTCGCTTCTTCTTTTGGCGCGAGTTGCGCTGTGAGAAGCTGAAACGAAGGAACTGCGATAAACAAAAGAATCAATACTGGTCCGACAGTCCAGATCACTTCAATGAGCGTATTATGGCTTGTTTTTGAAGGAACGGGGTTATTCTTTTCGGAAAAGCGCCAACCGACGTAGATCAATAAACCCAAAACAAACAACGTGATGGGGACGATAAAATAGAGAGTATAAAGATTGAACCAAGAAATCCCGGTCATCATATCCGATGCGCTGTCTTGCAAATTGAGGCCCCAAGGTGTTGGCTGCCCTGCCATTGCACTATTTGAACCTAACAGCGTCGCGAAAGATGCGAGTGCATAAGTGGTTTTTTTCACGTCTTTACTCCCCAAAAATGACTAGAGGTCATTTCAAACGATTCGGTCCCGCTTCAATGGCGGGCACATTAAACTCTCTCAAACCACAAACTTAGCGCAGCCGCAAGGAATGCCTACTGTTAAGGCATGCGGCAATTTTTCACGTCGCTTAATATTTGGCAGACGAAACGATTTTGAAAGCCTCAATTAGGCCCAACTTTCTGCCAAAGAGGGTTAAATATAGCGAAGTGAGTTTGTGCCCTTTCTTTTTGAGCCTTGCTGCGGCAACTTTAACCATTCTGATTCGGGACGAGCCCATGCGATATTTCTTTGCCAAAACACTCTTAACCTTGTGCGTGGGTTTAGCATCTACCGCGACTGTGAATGCGCAGGCGCAGCAGAATGGTACATTGCGCTCCAGCCATGGTGCGTGGTCGATTTTGTGCGATACGCCAGCGGGAGCCAAAGCTGAGCAATGCGCCTTGGTGCAAAATGTTGTGGCTGAGGACCGCCCAGAAGTTGGCCTTTCGGTCGTGGTTTTGAAAACGGCGGACAATAAGGCCAAGATATTACGCGTACTGGCTCCACTTGGTGTCCTGTTGCCGAATGGCCTAGGATTGAATGTTGACGGCAAGGATATGGGGCGCGCTTATTTCGTGCGATGTTTCCAAGACGGATGCTACGCCGAAGTCATTTTGGAGGAAGCTTTGATCAACAGCCTTTCAAGCGGCGCATCGGCCACTTTCATTGTGTTTCAAACACCAGAAGAAGGCATTGGCATTCCGGTCGACCTCAAAGGCTTTGCGGACGGATATAAAGCACTGCCTTAGTAACTTGTGCCTGATTAAGTCTACGCACCCTTGCCGGAACCAGCGCTGGCGCTTAACTACGCATTCTAATCACCTAATGCGGAGCCCACATGACCAGCCTCATGGACCAATTTGACGTTTCATCCGATGACTTGCGCGCCCAGCTCGCAACAGCGCTGTCCAACGCCGATGATGGCGAGCTGTTTTTGGAACACAGCCAATCTGAGGGGCTGACATTTGACAATGGCCTTTTGAAGCAAGCCTCCTACAATGAAGACAAGGGCTTTGGTCTTCGCGCGGTAGCTGGCGAAGCGGTCGGCTATGCGCATTCCGGCGAATTATCGATGAAAGCGTTAAAGCGCGCATCCGATGCTGTGAGCGCTGTGCAGCGCGGCTACCAAGGCCAATATGCCGCTGCGCCACAAGGCACGAACCTCAAACTGTACGGCGATGACAATCCCCTGCTCGGCCCTTCGTTTGAGGAAAAAGTGAAACTGCTGCAAGAGATCGATGCTTATGTGCGGGCGAGAGATCCAAAAGTGCGGCAGGTTTCCGTTTCGCTTGGCGCATCGCATCAGATTGTTGAGATTTTACGGGCGGATGGTCATTTGGTGAAAGACATTCGCCCGCTGGTGCGCATCAGCATTTCCGTCGTTGTCGGGATGGGCGACCGCCAAGAATCCGGCTCCTATGGCGCTGGCGGGCGGCGTGGGTTTGGCGAATTCATTGCTGCTGATTCATGGCGCTTTGGCGCAGACGAGGCCTTGCGCCAAGCGTTGGTCAATCTCGAAGCCATCGCCGCTCCCGCTGGAACATTTGACATTGTATTGTCCTCGGGCTGGCCGGGCGTGATGTTGCATGAAGCCGTTGGTCACGGCTTGGAAGGCGATTTCAACCGCAAGAAAACCTCAGCCTTTGCAGGCTTGATGGGCCAACAAGTCGCGGCCAAGGGCGTTACCGTCGTGGATGACGGCACACTGTCAGAGCGACGCGGGTCACTCACAATCGACGATGAAGGCACGCCCACCAACTGCACCACGCTTATCGAAGACGGCATTCTCATCGGCTACATGCAAGACCGCCAAAACGCGCGGCTGATGGGCGTTAATCCAACCGGCAACGGACGGCGCGAGTCTTATGCCCATGTCCCCATGCCGCGCATGACCAACACCTATATGCTCGGCGGCAAACACGAGCCGGAAGAAATCATCGCGTCAGTCAAAAATGGCATCTACGCCGTCTCATTCGGCGGCGGCCAAGTGGACATCACCTCCGGCAAATTCGTGTTCGGTTGCACCGAAGCCTATATGATCGAAAACGGCAAAATCGCCGCCCCTATCAAAGGTGCCATGCTGATCGGCAACGGCCCCGAAGCCATGCACCGCGTGTCGATGGTTGGCAATGATATGAAGCTGGATTTGGGCATCGGCATGTGCGGGAAGCAAGGGCAAGGCGTACCGGTTGGCGTGGGGCAGCCGCATTTGCGGATGGATCAGGTGACGGTGGGGGGGACGAGTGTTTAGTGGGGATTAAGGTTTGCTTTAATCCTAACACTGTGGATTAAAGTTTTTGGCATAGAACTTTAATCTAGTTAGCCAAGTTTAATGTTTTGATCGCCAATCTCTATTATTAATGTGGCGGTGTCGATGTCTCAGCTCACCCGAGCAATACAAAACTCAATCACATCCAGCAGCGCATCTTTTTGCGGTGTCGCGGGCAATGGTGCCAGCGCGTCGCGTGCAATCTCGCCGAAGTGGCGGGCGCGTTGGATGGTGTCGTTGATGGTGCCGTGTTTGCGCAAATATGTCAGCGCGGTGGCGAGGTTTTCGTCAGTGGACGCACCGCTTTCGAT
>JBGTAU010000498.1:0-7138 GCA_041749675.1 Rhizobiaceae bacterium
GGCAAGTCGCGCGGTTTTATGTGGAGATTATCCGCGGCATTCCAATGCTCGTGCTGCTGTTTTACATCGCTTTTGTGGGCGCACCGGCCTTTGTTGTTTTCTGGAATTTCTTGACCACGCCATTGCAAGCGATGGGATGGCACGGGCCGATGGGCATTCGCGATTTTTCGCTGATGTGGCGGGCCATTATTGCGCTGATGATTGGCTATTCAGCGTTTTTATCCGAAGTATTTCGTGCGGGCATACAAGCCGTAGATACCGGACAGATTGAGGCCGCGAAATCACTGGGGCTGAACGGCTGGCAACGGTTTCGTCTGGTGGTGTTCCCGCAAGCTATGCGCACAATTTTGCCGCCGCTTGGTAATGATTTTATCGCCATGGTGAAAGATTCATCGCTTGTGTCGGTGCTTGGCGTTTCCGACATCACGCAACTTGGCAAAGTCTATGCATCGGGATCGTTTCGGTTTTTTGAAACCTACTCGATTGTTGCTTATATTTATCTTGTGATGACGATCAGCCTCTCATTGGCGCTGAAGCGCTTTGAGAGGCGAATGCGAAAGGCTGGCGAGCGGTAACCAATGGTTTAGTCGAACTCTCCGGTAACTGGATTTCGAACGGTCCACGACTCCTCTGGAACCCCCAGTGCTTTGGCCAAGGTTCTCAAATGAAGATTTTCAGTTGACACTCTTTTCGCGAACGCTGCGAATGGGTCGTAGTTCTTCGGCAGATGTATTTTGACGCCAGGCGGCAGAGGTTTTTTCGGAGTATTAGCCCAATGCAATAGTTTTTTGTACTCGTTTCGAGTACGACCTACCCACGTTTCTACACCCCAAACAAAGTTTTGGTCGTCAATGCCATACTCGCGACCCAATCGAAAGAGAGCGACTTTGCGCGCGTCAAAACCTCCAATGTGTTGTGGCTTAGAGTTCTCTGAGCCAAACACAAATTGAAAGTGGGTTCTTGAATCTTGAAATTTTTCGGATTTTTCAATGTACTCAAGGCAACGCATTCTAATACCAACACGATAGCGATCAAAATCAGTCTGATCTGAAATCTTCCATTTTTCGTTGTGTATCGGGCAACTGTTAGTGCCAAGACTTGAAATGTTATTGGCAACTTCAACAACTTCTAGGGATCGGTTCCAACCAAAAATCCCTAAATTGGAACAGAACTTGGGGTGAAACATCAGCCTGAAGTCGATGCTGGGCTTGGCAATCAGGCGGTATCCGGTCTCAAGATAATCAATGGTCGGCTCAAAAGAGCTCACTAGAACGTCAATGTCAAAATCATCAAATTTCTTGTAAAACTTGGCCTTGGTGATTCTGTAGCCATGATCACGAAAATACCCTTCGGTTATGGCCATGAATCGCTGTCGTAAATCCTTGGCGTACATTGTCAGCCCCCAACTCGCCGAAAATACTCACGCAAGAGTTACAATTTGATGAAATCAATACAATTCAACTGCTTCCACGTGACTCGATTGGAAGCACCACTCGGCGCAGTTCTAGCAAGAGCCGCCTACTGAACTGGTGATGAGCGCTAAACCGTAACTTGACTGCCCATTTCCACAACGCGATTGTATGGAATGTGGAAGAAGTCAGTGGCGTTCGCTGACGAGCGCGCCAATGCAATATAAACCCCATCTTGCCAAAGCGGCATACCGGATTGGGCAGAGGCTTTGATGGTGCGGCGGCCTAAGAAAAATGACGTTTGCATCAATTCAAACTCACAGCCTTTGCGCCGAGCCTGCGCTAAAAGATGCGGGATGCGCGGCGTTTGCATGTAGCCCAGATTTGCCACGATCCGCCGGAAATCATCGGAGATGGTTTCCACCTCTATTTGCTCTGATTCAGCAACGAATGGTACTGAACGCGTTTTGATGGTGAGCAATATGTTGGTTTGGTGCAAAACGTGATTGTGCTTGAGATTATGCATCAGCGCGGTTGGCGCTGTTTCGGTATCAGCGGTGAGGAACACCGCTGTGCCAGATACGCGCTGCGGTGGTTTCTTGGCAAGCATCTTGGCGAGATCTTCAAGGGGAACACTTTCGCGCTTGGACTTGTCAGAAATAATCTTAGTACCCCGCACCCAAGTCCACATCAAAACCATCAAGACGACTGCGAAGGACAATGGCAGCGCCGCGCCGTCAAACAGTTTCAGAAGATTTGCGCCGAAGAAGGCAAGATCAATGATCACAAACGGGATCATGACGGCCAGCGAGGTGGACAGACGCCAATTCCAAACTTTCCACATGACGAGGAACATCAAGCCAGCGTCTGCGAGCATAGCGCCGGTTACGGCGATGCCATAGGCGGAAGCCAGGGCTGATGAGGTTTGGAACAGGAGGATCAATAAGATCACGCCGATGAACAACATGCGATTGACTTTCGGCAGGTAAATTTGTCCAGCCAATTGTTCGGATGTGTGGCGAATTTCAAAGCGCGGTAAAATACCCAGTTGCACCGCTTGGCTTGTCAAAGAAAATGCACCGGTGATGACAGCTTGGCTGGCAATAACCGCAGCAAAACAGGACAAAACAACCAATGGCACAGACGCCCATTCAGGCGCCATCAAAAAGAAAGGATTTTCAGCGGACGCGGGATTGCCCAGCACCATGGCGCCTTGGCCAAGATAATTGAGCGCAAGCATTGGGAAAACAAAGACCATCCAAGCCCAGCGAATAGGCGAGCGTCCGAAATGACCCATATCTGCATAGAGTGCTTCAGCGCCAGTTACAGCCAAAAAGACGGAACCGAGGACAATCAAGCCAATGATGCCATGGTTTAATATGAACTCTCCGGCATAATAGGGGTTGAAGGCAAGAAAAATTTCAGGATCATCGGCGATGTGATAAAGGCCCAATGCGCCAAGGACCGTGAACCAAAGCACCATGATGGGACCAAAGAAGGCCGCGACCCGTGCAGTGCCTCGGCTTTGGACCGAGAATAGTAAAACAATGATGGCGATGGCGGCGGGCAATACAAAGCGTTCGGTATTTGGCAAGACGACTGCAAAGCCTTCCACTGCCGACAACACTGAAACCGCAGGGGTGATAACGCTGTCACCGTAAAACAACGCGGCGCCCGCAACACCTAGAAAGAAGGCTGCATTCATACCACGTCCAAAATGCTTTTGTGCCAACGCCATAAGAGAAAGTGTACCACCTTCGCCTTGGTTGTCGGCACTCATGATCAAAAGCACGTATTTTAAGGTCACGACAAGGATCAAAGCCCACAACATCAATGAAATAACGCCAATGACCTCGCCGCGTGAAATGCCATCAGAAGCGGCGTGATGCAGCGATTCACGCACCGCATAGAGCGGGCTTGTGCCGATATCGCCATACACAACACCGACAGAACCAACCGCTAGACCTAAAAATGAGCCCTTGGCATGATGCGCGGCGTTGTTATTGCCGCCTGCGGGTGCAGATGGTGAGGTATCATTTGATTTCATGATTGTTTTTCAGCTTTTTTCAGCACGTTTACACGCGGCTATCATTGCTTTCATTGGCCCAAACGGCTGTCATAGCTGGCCTTCGAGGGCGGCTTATACACCTGTTGCAGCGGTGATAAAAGAGGTAAATTGCAGGGTGGCTATGCGCAGGATTAGGGGCAGCGGCGTTGGCTTTGCGTGTTGAGCTTTCCACAATCACATGATTGCCGGGCTGAAAGAATACTGATAAAAGCAAATTTATGAGCAAACATGAATTTCAATTTGGCTTATCGCCATTTGTTTTGCAGGACCAGAAGCGTC
Organism: Rhizobiaceae bacterium; assembly: GCA_041749675.1. Lineage (GTDB taxonomy): Bacteria > Pseudomonadota > Alphaproteobacteria > Rhizobiales > Rhizobiaceae > JANMEX01. Next base: position 3,757 of record JBGTAU010000498.1, read on the forward strand.
TGCCTGCACGGTTTTTTGCGCGTTTATCCGGAGCGTTGACTTGCCGCATCGGTTGATGCGGGTTGAAAATGTCCGCTCGAATGAGTTCTCCCAATTCAAATACATTTCATGGAATTAAATGATGTCCGCACCCAGAACACTTTATGACAAGATTTTTGCTGACCACGTGGTCGATACGCAAGACGATGGCACATGTCTTTTATATATTGATCGTCACTTGGTTCACGAAGTGACCAGTCCGCAAGCGTTCGAAGCGCTGCGTTTGGCCAATCGCAAAGTTCGCCATCCAGAAAAGACTTTGGCCGTGGTCGATCACAATGTGCCGACTTCACCAGATCGTCATCTTGGCATTAAAAACGAAGAGAGCCGCATTCAAGTTGAGGCGCTGGCGCAAAATGCTGCTGACTTCAACGTTGAATATTTCGCAGCCAACGATAAACGCCAAGGCATTGTTCATATTGTCGGGCCCGAACAAGGTTTCACCTTGCCAGGTATGACCATTGTCTGCGGCGATAGCCATACATCGACGCATGGTGCATTTGGCGCTTTGGCGCATGGTATTGGTACGTCGGAAGTTGAGCATGTGCTGGCAACCCAGACCCTGATCCAAAAGAAGGCTAAGAACATGCTGGTGCGTGTTGATGGCGTTTTGCCTGACCATGTGACGGCAAAAGACATCATTTTGGCGATTATTGGAGAAATCGGCACAGCCGGTGGCAATGGTCATGTCATCGAGTTTGCAGGGGAAGCCATTAGAGCGCTTTCTATGGAAGGCCGCATGACCGTTTGTAATATGACGATTGAAGGTGGTGCGCGTGCGGGGTTAATTGCACCGGATGAAAAGACCTTCGCTTACATTCAGGACAAACCACGCGCACCAAAGGGTGCAGCCTTTGACCTGGCGATGGACTATTGGAAAACACTGTACACAGATGAAGGCGCGCATTTCGATAAGGTTGTGGTGCTTGATGCTGCCAAGTTGCCGCCGATCGTCTCTTGGGGGTCTTCACCTGAAGACGTGGTGTCTATTGAGGGCGAAGTGCCAAATCCAGACCTAATCGAAGATGACAACAAGCGTACCTCTAAATGGCGCGCTCTAGACTACATGGGTTTGAAGCCTGGAACGAAGATCACTGACATCGCACTTGACCGTGTATTTATTGGTTCTTGCACCAATGGGCGCATTGAAGACTTACGCGAAGTGGCGAAAGTCGTTGAGGGCAAAAAAGTTGCTGCAAGCGTCAGCGCGATGATTGTGCCGGGCTCTGGCTTGGTCAAAGATCAAGCAATTGCAGAAGGTCTCGATAAAATATTTGTTGAGGCAGGTTTTGACTGGCGCGAACCTGGCTGTTCAATGTGCCTTGCGATGAATGATGATCGCCTGAAGCCGGGCGAGCGCTGCGCCTCGACGTCCAATCGTAACTTTGAAGGTCGCCAAGGTTTCAAAGGCCGCACCCATTTGGTCTCGCCGTCCATGGCAGCGGCAGCGGCGATTGCCGGTCACTTTGTCGATATTCGCGAGTGGCAGTAAACTTCACGGGAAGTTAGAAATAAAAAAGCGGGCGACACACTAAATTATCGCCCGCTTTTTTGTGCTTATGTCTTACGCCTTTGGACGGCGGAACTTTTCGTGGCAGCCTTGGCAAGATGCGCCGAGAGCTGGAAATGCTGCTTTGAAGCCGGCTTCATCGGTGCTGGCTTTTACAGCGGTGAAAGCTGTATACCAAGCACTGCTGGCATCAGTCCAACCTTTGGTATCTGTCCAAATTTCAGGCTTTGCGTAGGTCTCGACGGTTGCACCCGCTTGTGCGTCCGCTGCCCACCATTTGTCCCAGTCAGCACAGGCCGCGCCTTGGGCTTCAAGAGCGGTTTGAATGGCAGCGTTGTCGTAAGGTTTTTCACCCTTCATCATCGGCACCATAGTGCCCATAGCGGCACCATTTGCTTTCATGCAGGCTTGACGGGCTTTGATGATGTCATCTGCGCTAGCAAAAGCTGCCGTCGAGGCGATAGCTAAACCGGCAGCTGCGATCAATAGTTTGAGGCTTGATTTCATACACTTAATCTCCAAGGTCTGGTTGCAACACGCGAGAGTGGTTACGGTATGAGAGTGAAGCAAAGATTTCAAAAGGTCTTATCACGAATTTGTGATTATGGTCTTTAAGGCTGGTTTTATGCCACAGTTTGCGATGGGTGCAGAATTGCCAAAAAAGGATGAAACACTGTCCGAAGTTAACGGTTTTGAGGTTTTCCGCTAATTTTCCCCAGCAAAATTGTCTTCTGTCGCTGAGATCAAATTTCGCTTTGTGCACGCAGTGTCAACAATATTGATACGGATAAGCAGCTTGTAAATTCAAAGCTGCACGACAGCAGTACAGATGCTGGCCAGCTTGGCAAATTACCCCGCTTGTTAAATTACCCCGCTTGTTAAATTACAATGAGATTTATATCGGCACTGACTTGCACTCTTGGCAAGTTATAAAAAAGAGCCTAATTCCATATTGAATGGAGATTCAATATGTCCGTAAAATCCTTTTCAATCCTAAATGAAAATCTATGGGAAATGGACCGCGCCCACGCGCTGCACCCTTGGACGAATTTTGGGCCTTTTGAAAAAGAAGGGTCCTTAGTCATCACTAAAGGGGAAGGGGCTTGGCTTTGGGACGTCGAGGGGCGGAAATATTTTGATGCGGTCGGCGGGCTTTGGTGCACCAACATTGGGCTTGGTCGCAAGGAAATGGCAAATGCAATTGCCGAACAGGTTGAACAGCTCGCGTTCAGCAACACGTTTGTGGATATGGCCAATGATCCGGCGGCAAGATTGGGGGCCAAAATTGCCGAGCTTGCACCTGGTGATTTGAATCGTGTGCATTTCACGACTGGTGGCTCAACAGCGGTTGATACGGCGGTACGTATGGTCGGTTATTATCACCATGCACGCGGACTTCCCGACAAGACCGACATTGTGGCGCGCGATCATTCCTATCACGGCTCAACTTATTTATCGCAATCGGTAGGCAAGCGGCCCGGCGACCGCGTTGAAGAGTTTCGGTATAAAAGTGAGGGCATTCACCACCTTTCATGCCCAAATCCTTATCGGCGCCCAGATGATTTAACTGAGGCACAGTTTTGCGATTTTCTGATTGAAGAGTTTGAAGCGCTGATTGCACGTGTTGGCGCTGATAAGATCGGCGGATTTATCGCAGAACCCATTCAAGCATCTGGAGGCATTATCATTCCACCGGAAGGATATTTGCGCCAGATGTGGGAGGTGTGCCAGCGTCATGACATTTTGTTTATAGCAGACGAGGTGGTCACAGGGTTCGGCAGGCTCGGGCATTGGTTTGCCAGCCTCGATGAGTTTGGTGTGCAGCCGGATATT
>JBGTAU010000499.1:0-3993 GCA_041749675.1 Rhizobiaceae bacterium
CTTCCGTACACGCTCACCGCAAGCCAAGAAACGGCAATCGCCGAAATAAGTAAAGACATGGCCGCGCCAGAACGCATGATCCGCCTGCTCCAAGGCGATGTCGGTTCAGGCAAAACCGTGGTCGCGATGATGGCTATGGCGCATGCGGCTGAGGCTGGTTTTCAGTCCGCTTTGATGGCTCCAACTGAAGTGCTAGCACGCCAGCATTTCACGACATTGGAACCCATTGCAAGTGCGGCAGGCCTACGCCTCGCTATCCTCACGGGCCGAGAAAAAGGTAACGTTCGCGAAGAGATTTATGCGGGCCTTGCAGATGGTTCGATCCACATCGTGGTTGGCACTCATGCGTTATTTCAAGAAGCTGTCGTTTATCATCGGTTAGGCCTTGCCATCATCGATGAGCAGCACCGGTTCGGCGTGCATCAGCGCCTCGCCCTATCATCCAAAGGTGCGGCAACTGATTTGCTCGTGATGACTGCCACCCCAATTCCGCGCACGCTGGTGCTTACCGCTTTTGGCGATATGGACGTTTCAAAACTGACCGAAAAACCGGCAGGTCGCCAACCCATTAAAACCGTATCGATTCCTTTTGAACGGCTAGAGGAAACAATTGATCGCATCGGGGTGGCCTTAAAAGCTGGCAAGAAGGCCTATTGGATTTGCCCGCTGGTGGAAGAAACCGAAGAAGTGGACGCCACTGCCGCGCTCGACCGTTTCCGCGATTTGACCGACCGTTTCGGCCCGATTGTAGAACTGGTCCACGGGCGCATGGCAGGCACGGAAAAAGATGCCGCCATGGCCGCATTCAAAACCGGTAAGGCCCGCGTACTTGTCGCCACTACTGTGGTTGAAGTGGGCGTAGATGTGCCAGACGCCACCATAATGGTCATCGAACATGCCGAACGTTTCGGTCTCTCGCAGCTGCACCAATTGCGCGGACGAATTGGGCGCGGCAGCGAGGCATCCACCTGCCTGCTGCTCTATCGCGGTCCACTCGGCGAAGTTGCCCACAAACGCATTGCCATTATGCGCGAAACTGAAGATGGCTTTCGCATTGCGGAAGAAGATTTGAAACTGCGCGGCGAAGGCGAAATTTTAGGCGCCCGCCAATCCGGCACGCCAGGCTTCCGCATCGCCAGCCTGTCCGACCACGCGGATTTGCTACAAGCGGCACGAGACGATTCTCGGCTCATTCTCAATCAGGACCCCGACCTGACAAGCGAACGCGGCAAGGCGCTGCGAATACTCTTGTATTTGTTTGAAAGAGATGTGGCGATTCAGCTTTTGAAGGCTGGGTAAAACAGCACCCTTCCCTTCGCCCCGCCACTTGCGGGGAGAAGGTGTCACGACGTGACGGATGAGTGGCAGCGCAGAAGTAGACGGCTACTCCACCGTCACCGATTTCGCCAAATTCCGCGGCTGATCAACGTCTGTGCCCATCAAAACAGCCGTATGATAAGCCAACAGTTGGATTGGGATCGAATAGATAATTGGCGAAATGATCTCTGGCACATCTGGCATGACGATCGTTGCCAGAGTCTCCAAAGTAGATACGGCCGCACCTTTTTCGTCGGTGATGAGAATAATTTTACCGCCGCGCGCCGCCACTTCCTGCATGTTTGAAACTGTCTTTTCAAAAATGCGATCATGCGGGGCGATTACGATGACGGGCATGTTTTCATCAATCAGCGCAATCGGTCCATGCTTGAGTTCGCCCGCCGCATAGCCTTCGGCATGAATGTAGGAAATTTCCTTGAGCTTCAACGCGCCTTCAAGCGCCAGCGGGAAGTTAGTATCACGGCCAAGATAAAGCACATGGTTTACCTTCGAGAGCGAATGCGCAACTTTCTCGATTTGCTTATTCAGCTTCAGCGCCATCGTTGCATAGCGCGGTGCTTCGGCCAAATGCTGCACGAGCTCTTGTTCTTGCTCGATGGTAATTTTGCCGCGCGCCCGCGCTGCCTGCACAGCCAAACACGCAAGCACAGAAAGCTGGCATGTAAACGCCTTGGTCGAGGCCACGCCAATTTCAGGGCCAGCCAGCGTTGGGAAAATCACATTGGATTCCCGCGCAATGGTCGATTCGCGTACGTTCACGACTGCACCAATCGTCATGCCCAAAGACTGACAATAGCGAAGCGAGGCCAGCGTATCCGCCGTCTCGCCAGATTGCGAAATAAACAACGCCAAATCACCGGCATCCAAAGGCATCTCACGATAACGAAACTCGGAGGCTACATCGATATCAACGGGCAGCCGCGCATAGCGCTCAAACCAATATTTGGCCACCTGCCCTGCATAAGAGGCAGTTCCACATGCGGAAATCGCAATGCGGTTGATCTTGGCAAAGTCAAACGGTAGGTCCATTTCCTTGGTCGAACCATCTGCAAAATCAATATAATGCGACATGGTGTGGGAAATTACTTCCGGCTGTTCATAGATTTCCTTTTCCATGAAATGCCGGTGATTGCCCTTTTCAACCAAGAAGGCCGAACCAGACGACTGCACTGTTTTGCGCGTCACTTCATCGCCTGCCATATCGTAAATATGGTAGGATTCGCGGCGCAGAACGACCCAGTCACCATCTTCCATGTAGGTGATCTGGTTGGTAAACGGCGCGAGCGCAATTGCGTCAGAGCCAAGATAAATCTCGCCGTCACCATGGCCAATTGCCAAAGGCGGACCGTTGCGCGCACCGATAATCAGGTTTGCATCACTTTCGAACAACATCGCCAGCGCAAACGCACCGTGCAAACGCTTCAAAGCGTTGTGCGAGGCCTCGACAGGAGCAAGGCCACGCCGCACTTCGCGTGCAACCAAATGTGCTACGACTTCGGTATCAGTTTGTGAATTAAAAACGTAGCCGTCATCTTGTAGCTCACGGCGCAATTCCGCAAAGTTTTCGATAATGCCATTATGCACAATTGCGACACCGTTGGAAAAATGCGGATGCGCATTAGCCTCATTGGGAATGCCGTGCGTTGCCCAGCGCGTGTGGCCAATGCCAACAAAACCATCGAGCGGCTCTTGGCGCAGTTTGCGGTCAAGATTGATCAGCTTACCCTCTGCGCGGCGGCGGTCGAGTTTGCCTTCTTCAAGCGTCGCCACGCCCGCGCTGTCATAGCCGCGATATTCCAAACGCTTTAACGCTTCAACCAACATTGGTGCCACCGGTTCACGACCGATAATGCCGACAATTCCGCACATATTTTTCTATCCCCAAGCCACTCAGGCTATTGACTAAATCGACTTTGAACTAACAGAAAATCAAATACTGTTTCGCTGCGTTACCGTCCTACTATCCCAAACATAAAACATGAGGTTGAAAAAACGCAAACATACTAAACGCGATTCTTGGCCTCTTTAATGGCCTTGTTGCGTTTATGTAATTTTTTGGCCATCCCTTCATAGGATTCCTGCTTCGCCCGCGTGACACCCAGAGCATCGGCCGCCACGTCTTTGGTGATCACGCTGCCTGCAGCGACAATCGCATTTGTCCCCACAGAAACGGGCGCAACCAAAGCCGTATTAGAGCCGACAAAGGCCCCATCGCCGATATTGGTCACATGTTTATTATAGCCATCGTAATTGCAAGTAATGGTGCCCGCGCCAATATTGGCCTCTTCGCCGATGAAAGTATCGCCAATATAAGTTAAATGGCTCACTTTCGATCCGCGCCCAATCACCGATTTCTTCACTTCAACAAAATTACCAACCTTGGAATTTTCGCGCAAATCGGCTTGCGGACGAAGACGAGCAAAAGGACCGACAGAAGCGCCACTGGCGACAGTCGCCCCTTCAATGTGGCAAAAAGCGTGGATATCAACACCGCCCGAGATTTTCACACCTGTGCCAAAATAGACATTCGGCTCAATCGTTGTCTCTGCGCCAATTTCCGTATCCCATGAGAAAAACACTGTTTCGGGCGCAATCATCGATACACCAGCCAACATCATCTCTTTGCGCACACGCTTTTGAAACAGAGCTTCCGCT
>JBGTAU010000500.1:0-9876 GCA_041749675.1 Rhizobiaceae bacterium
AGGTCGACTATCAAGTGCGCCGCTTACAGCATCATGCCTGCATTGCACTGTGGTGCGGCGATAATGAGTTGATCGGCGCGCTGAACTGGTTTGAAGTTTCACGGAAAGATCGTGACCGCTATCTGGTTTCTTATGATCGCCTCAACCGGACCATCGAAACGGCAATGAAGGCCGCAGACGACACTGCCAATTGGTGGCCGTCCAGCCCGTCGCCCGGTGTGCTGTCATTTGGCGATGCGTGGCACGATGATCGCTCGGGCGACATGCACTTTTGGAGCGTTTGGCACGAAGGGAGAGATTTTGATCACTATCGCTCCGTAAAGCCACGGTTCTGCTCTGAGTTTGGGTTTCAGTCATTTCCTTCCCTGAAGATAGCCAAGCAATTTGCGGCACCAGAATATCTCAATATTTCATCACCGGTGATGGAGTCGCACCAGAAGAACCGCGGCGGCAATGCGCGGATTGCCGAAACCATGTTTCGTTATTTCCGCTTCCCGATGGCCTTTGGGGACTTTGTTTATTTGAGCCAAGTGCAACAAGGTTTGGCGATCAAAACAGCCGTTGAATATTGGCGCTCGCTCAAGCCGCACACGATGGGCACTTTGTACTGGCAGCTCAATGACACATGGCCGGTGGCCTCGTGGGCCAGTCTCGATCATGGTGGTGGGTGGAAAATCCTGCATCATATGGTCAAGCAGTTTTACCAACCGGTTGCCGTGTTTGCTATTCCGTCCCAAGACGGTGAAGCCATTCGGTTAGTCGGCGTTAATGATACGCAAAATCTGGTATCCATTGAAGTGACAGTGCTTTCCGTTGGTATGGACGGGTCTGCCAAAACCCTTTCGAGCGCGAGAGTAAATTTACCAACGGACAAATCCGTGGATGTTTCATGGCTTTCGACACGAGACATTGGATCAGATCGATTACTCGTGTTTGACTACACCGCATCGGATGGCTCGCATGGTCGTGGTCAGTTCGCCCCAGAGCCCTACAAGCGATTAGGCTTGGTGGATCCGAAGATCGAAGTTCACTGTGAACTCACCAATGGCGTGCTTCAGGTAACGGTTTCGGCGATGAGACTCGCCTTATTTGTGTCGCTCGAAACCGATGAGCCCGGCCGATTTGAAGACGCAGGCTTTGACCTTTTGGCGGGCGAGCAACGAACAGTGCGGTTTATCGCGGATGATTGCGCCGATCTAATGCGTGCGCAGCAGAGCCTCAGGGTTCGTGATCTTTATTCGTCCACCAGCACGCCATCCCATTCAGTTACAGGTTAGGAATTTTGCCCATGAAGCGCTCTGAGGTTAATCAAATCATCCGCGAAGGCGATGCCTTTATTCGCTCATTTGGCTATATTATGCCACCGTTTGCCTATTGGTCACCGAGCCAAATGAAGGCCAACACGCAGGGTGGTTCCGGCATTTTGACCGGCAATATGGGCTGGGACATTACTGATTATGGGCAGGGCAAATACAATGACTTGGGCCTGTTTTTGTTCACCGTGCGCAACGGCGTTGCGGCGGATTTAGAGCGTGGACGCGGTATGGTTTATGCCGAGAAGATCATGATCACCAAGAAAAATCAGTTGTCACCCATGCATCGCCATAACATCAAATCCGAAGACATCATCAATCGCGGTGGCGGCACATTGGTACTCGAATTGTTTATGGCCAAGGCTGATGGGTCGATTGATGAGAGTGCCGACGTGCGTGTGGCGTGCGATGGCACTATGCGCACCATGAAGGCGGGTGGCATGCTTTCACTTCATCCTGGCGAAAGCGTTACGCTGCACACCAATGTCTGGCATGCATTTTGGGCTGAAGGCAAAGACGTGCTCATCGGTGAAGTTTCTACCGTCAACGATGACAATACAGACAATGTTTTCCGTGAGCCAATCGGGCGCTTTGCATCGATTGAGGAAGATGAAGCACCGCTTCATTTGCTGGTATCTGATTATGACAAATGGCTGCGCAGTTAAGCGCGAAAAAAAGGAGTCGAACCATGCCCAAACGCTTATCAATCCAGCTTTATTCCGCCCGTAATCATTCGTCACTGGCCGATACAATGCAGATTGTGGCTGATGCCGGTTACAAGGAAGTTGAAGGCTATGGCGGGCTATATGCCGATGCTGCCGGATTAAAAGGATTGTTGACTAAACACGGCTTGACGATGCCAACTGGACATTTCGGGCTGGATGCTTTGGAGAATGACAAAAAGGGTACGCTGAAAGTGCTCAACACTCTGGGCATCCGTCACATTTACTGCCCGCACATCATGCCGGATGACCGGCCCAAGGATAGCAATGGCTGGAAAGCATTTGGCAAACGCCTCGGCAAAATCGCGGCGTTCTATCGCGGCGAGGGGTATTCATTCGGTTGGCACAATCATGATTTTGAATTCGTGGCATTACCGGATGGTAAGATTCCCCACGACATGATTTTCAAAGGCGCACCTTTGCTGGATTGGGAAATCGACATTGCCTGGGTCATCCGTGGTGGTTCTGATCCGCTCAAGTTTATCAAGAAATATGCCGGCAATATCACGGCCGCACACATCAAAGATATCGCCACTAAGGGCAAGAAAACGGATGAAGATGGGTGGGAGGATGTCGGTCACGGCACTGTTGACTGGAAGCCGATTATGGCGGCGCTCAAGAAAACCCGCATCCGCCATTACGTCATGGAGCATGATAAGCCAAGCGACACCGCACGGTTTGCCAAACGCTCTTTCGATGCAGCATCGAAACTTTAAGGAACAGAACTATGGCTCAAGAATTACGCGTTGGCGTCATCGGCTGCGGCAATATCTCGACCGCATATTTCTCATTAAGTCCACTGTTTCGCGGGCTAAAAATCACGGCCTGCGCCGATATGAATATGTCATCTGCGCAAACGCAGGCCGAGAAGTTTGGCCTTAAAGCGATGAGCGTGGACGACTTGTTGGCAGCAAAAGACATTGATGCCGTCGTCAACCTCACCATTCCAGCCGCGCATTATCCCATCACCAAAGCCATCTTGGAATCCGGCAAACATGCCTATTCTGAAAAGCCATTGGTGCTGACGATTGATCAAGGCTTGGAACTGAAGCGCATTGCAGACGCCAAAGGCCTTAAAGCCGGCTGTGCTCCTGATACTTTCCTCGGCGGTGCGCATCAGCGGGCTCGTAAGGCGATTGATGATGGTTTGGTCGGAAAAATCACCTCAGGTACGGCGCACGTCATGAATTTTGGTATGGAGCATTGGCATCCAAATCCGGACTTCTTTTATCAGCCCGGCGGCGGTCCAATCCTCGATCTGGGGCCTTATTATGTGGCCAATCTTATCCACCTGATTGGCCCGATTAAGCGTGTTGGGGCACTGACTGCAACGCCGCAATATGAGCGCATGATCTCCAACGGTCCCCGTTCTGGCGAGACTGTTCCGGTCAACACGCCCACAACGGCGCACGCATTGTTGGAGTTCCACTCTGGTGCTGTTGTTACACTGTCCTCATCATGGGATGTGTTCGCGCACCGCCATGCCAACATGGAACTCTATGGGTCCGAAGGCTCACTTTATGTGCCGGATCCAAACTTCTTTGGCGGCGAAATCTTGGCGACCAAACGCAATGGCGCGGCGGAAGTCTTGCCCGCATGGGATCATGCGTTGGGCATTCCAAATCAAGATCATCCGCAAGGCAAAATGGCCAATTATCGCACCGCAGGCCTTGCGGATATGGCGATTGGTATCAACGAAGGCCGCGATTATCGTTGCTCGTTGGAGCGCACTTTGCATGGCGTTGACGTGATGACATCGATCTTGAAGTCTGGTGAGACGGGCCAATTTATCGATTTGCAAACCAGCTGCACCCAGCCTGCATATTTGGGTCCAGACGAGGCAAAAGCGTTGCTGCGCTAATGGTTATTGAGGCGGCTATCAATTAGGGTTGCCGCTTCACAAATTTAACAGAGGCCATCATGACATACACCCCCGCCGCCACTCGCTATGACAAAATGAAATACAACCGCGTTGGCAAAAGCGGCTTAAAACTGCCGGCCATTTCGCTGGGTCTGTGGCATAATTTTGGTGGTGATACGCCACATGAATTGAAGCGCGAGCTCTGCCGCACAGCTTTCGATCTTGGCATCACCCACTTTGATCTTGCCAATAACTATGGCCCCCCTGCCGGCACTGCCGAAACGGCTTTCGGCGAAATCCTAAAGCAAGATTTTCATGGTCTGCGTGATGAAATGGTCATCTCCAGCAAGGCCGGTTACCATATGTGGAATGGCCCTTATGGCGAGTGGGGCAGCCGCAAATATCTGCTGTCCAGCTTGGACCAAAGCCTGAAGCGCATTGGCGTTGATTATGTCGATATTTTCTATTCGCATCGCTACGATCCCGAAACGCCGCTTGAAGAAACCATGGGCGCGCTGGATCATGCTGTGCGCTCAGGCAAGGCGCTCTACGCTGGCATTTCATCGTACAATTCTAAGCGCACCAAGCAAGCTGCCAAGATATTGCGCGACCTTGGCACGCCCTGCATCATTCATCAGCCGAGCTATTCGATGATCAATCGCTGGGTGGAAGAAGACAATTTGCTCGACACATTGGACGACGAGGGCATGGGCTCGATTGCCTTTACGCCGCTGGCGCAAGGTATGTTGACCAACAAATACCTCAAGGGTATTCCAGAAGGCAGCCGCGCCTCGCAGAACAAATCGCTCGATCCTAATATGCTGAGCGATAAGACCATCGAAGGTCTACGTTCCTTGAATGCTATTGCTGAAAAACGTGGGCAGACGTTAGCGCAAATGGCCATAGCGTGGGTTTTGCGTAACGGGCGCGTAACATCTGCGCTGATCGGCGCTTCTAAGTCACAACAGATTATTGATTGCGTTGCCGCACTCGACAATCAAGATTTCACCAAAGCGGAGCTTGCCGAGATCGATACCTATGCGCAAGAAGCCAATGTCAATTTATGGGCTGCCTCATCTGAGCGGCCAGGGCCTGCGCGAAAGAAAAAATAATGGTCTCGAAGCCCGGTTTTATCACCAACCCGGTACTACCGGGCTTTAATCCTGACCCGTCGTTTTGCCGCGTCGGAAACGACTATTACATCGCGACGTCCACGTTTGAATGGTATCCCGGCGTTCAAATTCACCACTCCAAAGACCTCATTAACTGGACATTGGCGAGCCGGCCTTTGACCCGTAAAAGCCAGCTAGACATGCGCGGCAATCCTGATAGCTGCGGCGTTTGGGCGCCGTGCCTGTCATTTGCCGATGGCTTGTTTTGGTTGGTGTACACCGATGTCAAACGGTTCGATGGCAATTTCAAAGACGCGCATAATTACATCGTGACATCGCCCACAATTGCGGGGCCATGGTCAGACCCGATTTATGTAAACTCATCCGGTTTTGATCCAACTCTTTTTCATGATGATGACGGGCGCAAGTATTTCGCCAATATGGTTTGGAACCACCGCGCTTCCGGTGTGAGGGGCAGACCGCGCGAAACGTTCTTCGGTGGCATTTTGCTGCAAGAATGGGATGCAACGCAGAAAAAACTAGTCGGCCCTATCAGCAATATTTATCATGGCACCCGCCAAGGACTGGTTGAAGGGGCGCATATTTTCAAGCGCAACGGCTGGTATTATCTAACCACTGCCGAAGGCGGAACCGGCTACGATCATGCAGTCACAATGGCCCGGTCGCACAACATTATCGGCCCGTATGAAACGCATCCAAATCTTCATTTAATTTCCTCAGCTTTTGATCCTGATGCGCCGTTGCCACGTGCGGGTCATGGGCAAATGGTCGAGACGCCAGACGGCGAGGTGTATCATACGCACCTGTGTTCGCGGCCCTTAGAAGGCATTCGTAAATCGCCGCTTGGGCGCGAGACGGGCATTCAAAAATGCGTTTGGCGTGAAGACTGGCTTTATCTGGAACAGGGCGGAATGGTGCCACACGTTGAGGTGGCCGCGCCAAAGTCTGCCCGCAAGGTGAAACAATTACCGTTCAAATCGCCGCTAAGAAATTTTGATGACGGCGTGTTGCCGGCAGAGTTTCAATGGCTGCGCTCACCAAAGCCGGAACGGCTGTTTTCGCTCGATGCACGGCCTGGTTATTTGCGGCTGTATGGCCGCGAATCCGTTGGCTCATGGTTCGAGCAAGCGCTGGTCGCGCGGCGGCAAGAGCATCATGCTTTTCGTGTAGAGACAAGGGTAGAGTTTGAGCCTGAGACATTTCAGCAGGCGGCTGGTCTTACGCACTATTACAATCGTTACAAGTTCCACGCACTGCTCATCACCCATGATGAAGATGTCGGCGGGCGTGTCTTGAGTGTGATGTCGTCGATGGGGCATCCTGACGGCAATCTCACCTATCCGCCAATGCATACTCTAACCTTGCCTGCCGCTGGACCGATCGATTTGGCGGCGGAAGTCAATGGCGCGGTGCTGCGCTTTTACGTGAAAATCAAAGCCAAGTGGCAACCAGTCTGCGGTGCACTGGATGCCTCGCTGATATCGGACGAAGGCGGCACGCGCGGCGAACATGGCTCGTTCACCGGCGCATTTATCGGGATGCTGGCGTTTGATATTACCGGGCGCGCCAAGCACGCAGACTTTGATTGGTTTAGCTACAAACCGCGTTGAATATTCAACTAATTGATAGGGCCAAAATTCGGCCCTTTTTCCCGCGGCGCTGGTAGCGCTGTTAAAAGGTCATTGATTTCCGCGTCCGTGATGCCCTCGCGCAGTTCTGTTGACCAGACGCGAAATGATGTTAACTCATAGGCGCCGAACGATGTGATCATCGCCACATCAGACGCATCTGTGCCACGCACCATCAAGATACGGCCAATTCTTGGTCGATTGTAGCGTGCATCGACGGTGTACCATTGGCCGCCAAGAAACACTTCGAACCAAGCGCAAAAATCATCAAAGCCGGAATCCGCAACGCCTATGTCCCCCAAATATCCGCTGGCATAGCGCGCTGGAATGTTCATTGCGCGGCAAAGGCTAAGGCCAAGGTGCGCGAAATCGCGGCAAACGCCGGTTTTTTCCGCGAAGACATTCTCGGCGGTTTTATCATGCCGTCCAAATTTGTAACCGAAGGTGACATGGCCATGCACAAAATTGCAAATGGCCCTCACGCGCTCCCAGCCTTCTGGTGTTTGGCCGAATTGCTTCCAAGCAAAATCCACGAGCTTGTCTGAATCGCAATAGCGGCTAGCCGTCAGGAAGTTGAGCGTTTGGTACGGCAAATCTTCAATGCGATGCTGAGGCGCGTCGATGGGCAAGACGTCTGGCAGCCCGTCCACTTCGGCCACGCAGTCCGACCAGTAAGTGGTGAACCCACTGCCCGCGACGGTCCGCGATATGCGGTTGCCGAAGCCGTCAATGTATTCAACGACCGGTTCCGATCCTGAGGAGCGCACTCTGTCACTCCCCGTTATTTTGCCGGCAAATTCAGAATGCGTGGATAGCGCCATCAACATGGGCACCGGTGCTTGGCAAGAGACGATAATTTCAAACCCGATGCGAACCAACATGACTATATGCTTTGCTTTCTTGACGATTTGCCTAATATGCTCATCTGTCCGTCTATTTTCAAGGCGCGTATGCGGAGCGCCGGAACGCTGAAAGGTTCCCAATGACCGCGTTAATCTCGATCTCGCATGTGACGCGCTATCGTTATGACCGACCGGTTGAATTTGGTCGGCATCGTCTTTTGATCAGACCGCGCGATGGACATGACTTGCGCGTCTTAGAAGCTCACTTGAGTATCACACCTCGTGCGACACTGCATTGGCAATTCGACACGTTCGGAAATTCAATTGTGCATGCCGATTTTTCAGATGCGGCTGACTGTCTGGAAATTCGTAGTGATCTTTTGATCAAGCGTTATACACAAGGTTTAGATTTCGAAGCACAAGAAAATCATCTGAAGGCTATGCCCGTTGCCTATAGTGCCGATAATCTCATCGACTTGGGCGCATTTATTCCAATGCAGTTTCCGGATGAGCGAAACGAATTGTTGCGCTGGCTGAATACGAATTTTATTGAGCGGCCGAGTGAAATGTCTGCATTCCTCAGTGCATTGAGCGCCTTGATTCATAGATCTATATCCTATTCGCGGCGCGAAGAGCGTGGCACACAGACAGCAATGGCGACCATTGTTAAAAAGTCTGGCACATGCCGCGATTTTGCGTTTTTGTTTATGGAATGCGCACGTGCATTCGGTTTTGCAGCGCGTTTTGTGACCGGTTATCTGCATGTCCGCGAAGATGAAGAGGATGCGTTGTCGGGTGGTGGTTCGACCCATGCTTGGGCCGATATTTATGTGCCGAGCGAGGGGTGGGTTGAATTTGATCCGACCAATTTAATTGAGGGAAATCAGGCGCTCATTCGCATTGCTGTGACACGCACGCCGCGGCAAGCCACGCCAATCAGTGGAACCTATGACCACTCGCAGGGTTCGTTTCTTGATATGACCGTTGATGTTTCAGTGCGGGAAGTGGATGAAATCACTGTTGGCAGTTGATCGGTTCAAAGTGAATTTAAGAAACTAACGAGTGCTTCGCGCTCTGATTTTGGCCCGTTGCGAAAAGCTTCGCGGGAATTTGTCGCTTCGCCGCCATGCCATAGTATTGCTTCCGCCGGTCCGCGTGCGCGACCATCGTGCAGCAGGCGTTGATGGCCGTTGGTGGCTTGAAAATGCCCGATACCCCAAAGCGGCGGGGTGCGCCATTCTGAACCTGACGCCAGACCATCTGGTCTATTGTCTGCAAGTTCCTCGCCCATGTCATGCAGCAGCAAATCCGTAAACGGATGAAATGTTTGATTGGAAAGTTCCGGCAGGCTTGCGCTAGTATCGGTTTGAAGCGTGGTGACATGGCAGGACGCGCAACCATATTGGATGAAGAGTTTGGCGCCCTTGATGACAGCTGGATCATCGACATTGCGCTGGGCAGGTACTGCCAGAAGACGCGTATACAGTGTTAGCCGATCCAAAAAGCTGTCCGACACATCCATCTCGTTGCCGCCGACGGGTGCAGCAAGACAAGCGTTTTGCGCAGGTGTGCAATTTTCTTGTGTGTGCAGCGGAGAGGTAAGGCCGATATCGCCGATTGCTGCCGCAGCATTTTGTGAAACCAAATTGGCTTGGTTGGCTTTCCAACCAAAGCGCCCAATCGCTTCTTTGCCAGTCACAGTGTCGATCACGCGGTTTGGACGCCCAGAAATGCCATCAGCGTTTTTGTCCTCAGGATCAGCGTTTGCCAGCAATGTTGCTTCTGAAACCGCTTCCAACAAACCAAGACCAATCATCTGCTGCGCCACGCGCGGCGAGGTTAGAAGGCCCTTGCCTAGCGGCCCGTAGCCCAAGTTTTCGATTTTGTAAGTTGGCTTTTCTAGCTGATAAGTTTCGCCGTCTGCAAATGCGCCTGCAATGATTTGCCGAGTAATTTTGGTAATGCCTTCCGGTGCTATGCCAAGGTTGGCTTGCTCAGACAATTGATCGCCATAGACTGGATGCGACGCTGTGCCGTTTGGGCTTTTCGCATCCGGAATGCTCAAACGCATCAGCATGGAATCCATAGTTTCAGTATCATTAAGAGGCGGGCGGCCGCGGCCGTCTTGAGTGTGGCATCCATCGCAAGAAACGCGATTGAATAGTGGTCCCAATCCATCAAAACTTTTAACCGAGGCAGGCGCAACGACCCAGTTGGTATTGAACAGGCGATTGCCAAAAAAGAACGAACGCTGATGCTCTTTGCGCATGTTTGCGGCGGGCATCGTAAAGGCCGTCAGGCCTTCAATAGCGCGGCTGGTATCGCCGCCGAGTTCAGGTGTATGGGATTGTTCAGCGTTGATGGCGCGGGCTTCTTT
>JBGTAU010000501.1:0-10033 GCA_041749675.1 Rhizobiaceae bacterium
CGGAAGCATTGGAGTTTGCAGATGAATCTCATCTTTCGCATGTTGCTGACTTTGTTTTTGGCCAAGCGTAAGCCGATGATGCGTGCGCTCGATGTGTCGCGCGTGTTCATGCGCGTGCTGCCCAATGACCTCGACATTCAAATGCATATGAATAACGGACGCTATTTATCAATTATGGACCTTGGCCGCATCGATATGATGGTGCGCAATGGTTTTTGGGCGATTGCACGAAACAAAAAATGGTTCCCCGTGGTCGGCGCCGCCCGCATGGAATATCGCCGCTCGCTTACTGTGTTTCAGCGCTATGAAATGACAAGCCAAATCATAGCTTGGGATGAGCGCTGGATTTATGTCGAACAGACGTTTAGTTCAGGTGGAAAGCTATGCACCCGCGCATTGTTCAAAACAATGATCCGCAGCAAAGATGGTCTGGTGTCGCCGGATGAAGTGATGGCCGCTGCAGGGTTGAAGTTGAAGTCGCCGGAGTTGACTGCGGAGATGCTGGGGCTGGGGTGAAAGTTCAAAGCTCTTTTGCAATCCACCCTTGCCAGTGCTAGGCAAATCTCCACGTACTCCCCATATGACACGCATCGTCTTCCTCCAATCCCGCAGTCCCCATGATCCGCAAGCCCAAACCCCATGAACCGTTGAAGTTGTCCGGTCGGGGTGTCACGGCTGTTTTGGGGCCGACGAATACTGGCAAGACGCATTTTGCGATTGAGCGGATGTTGTCGCATCCCACTGGCGTGATTGGGTTGCCGCTGCGGCTGCTTGCGCGGGAGGTTTACAATCGGGTTTGCGAGAAGGTTGGCGAGGAGCATGTCGCGCTTGTCACGGGCGAGGAGAAAATCATCCCGCTGAGCGCGCGTTATTCTGTGTGCACTGTCGAGGCGATGCCGCGCGAGACCAAGGCGGCGTTTGTGGCGATTGATGAAGTTCAACTGGCCAATGATCTCGAGCGCGGGCATATTTTCACAGACCGGATTTTGCATTTGCGCGGCTATGAAGAGACACTGCTGCTGGGCGCTGAATCGATGTGGGGCATATTGGAGCAATTGCTGCCGGGCATTAAAGTTGTCACGCGGCCTCGGCTTTCGCAGTTGTTATTTGCGGGCGCGAAGAAAATCACGCGGTTGCCGCCGCGCACGGCGATTGTCGCGTTCTCGACGGATGAGGTTTATGCGATTGCCGAGCTTATTCGTCGCCAGCGCGGCGGTGCAGCGGTGGTGACAGGTGCGCTTTCGCCGCGCACCCGCAATGCTCAGGTGGAGCTTTATCAATCCGGCGATGTGGATTTTCTAGTGGCGACGGATGCCATTGGCATGGGGCTCAACCTAGATGTCAACCATGTCGCGTTTGCGCAAACCCGCAAGTTTGACGGCTGGCAATATCGCAATTTGAACCCCGGCGAATTGGCGCAAGTGGCGGGGCGTGCGGGGCGGCATGTGCGCGATGGGACATTTGGCACCACGGGGCAGGCGGAACCGTTTCGCCAAGAGTTGGTGGAGCGCATTGAGAGCCATTATTTTGATCCCGTGCGCATCTTGCAATGGCGCACGGCGCAGTTTGATTTCACCTCGATTGCCAGCCTCCTCAAATCGCTCGATACGATTGCCCCGACTGATGGCCTAACCCGCGCGTTGCCTTCAGTGGACGCTGAGGCTTTGAGTTTTCTCATCAAAGATGAAGACATTGCCCGCATTGCTGATAAGTCGCATCGTGTGCAGACCTTATGGGATGCGTGCTCGCTGCCGGATTATCGCAAGATTGCGCCGGCCCAACATGCGGAAATTGTTGGTGCGATTTTCTTGGATTTGGCCAAGCGCGGTGTGGTTGATGAGAGCTATATGGCGGATCAAGTACGCCGCGCGGACAATCCGGAGGGCGATATTGATGCTCTTTCGCAACGCATTGCTCAAATTCGTACTTGGACGTATGTGTCTCATCGCCCAGGGTGGCTTGCAAAACCGCTCGAATGGCAGGAAAAGACCCGTGAAATTGAAAACCGCCTCTCCGATGCGTTGCATGAGAGGTTGACGAAACGCTTCGTAGACCGCAGGACAAGTGTTCTCATGAAGCGCCTTAGAGAGAGAATGTGATGCTGGAAGCTGAAATAACGGTCAATGGTGATGTCTTGGTAGAGGGACATATTGTGGGCCAACTGCACGGATTTAGATTTACTGCCGATGTTCCCGCAGAGAGCGATGACGGCAAGGCGATACAAACGGCGGCGATGAAATCGCTGGCGGTGGAGTATGATGCGCGAGCCTATCGCTTCGCGGCATCTGCCAATGGCGACATTTCATTAGGCTCGGATGGCTATGTGAGATGGCTCGGTGCGCCGATTGCAACATTGGTGGCGAGCGAAGATTTTTTGAAGCCGCGTGTGGTGTTGCTTGCTGACGAGCAATTGACCGGCGGTTCGCGCGATTTGGTGGACCAGCGCGTGACGCGGTTTGTGAACTATCAAATCGAACAGCATTTGAAGCCGCTGGCGGATTTGGCTGAAGGCGCTGGGCTTGAAGGCATGGGCAAGGGTCTTGCCTATCGACTTTATGAAGCACAAGGCGTTTTGAAGCGCAAAGATGTGGCGGATGATGCCAAGGCGCTGGACCAAGAAGCGCGTAGCAATATGCGCAAGCTGGGTATTCGCTTTGGCGCTTATCACATATTCTTACCTGCGATGTTGAAGCCCGCGCCTGCGCAATTGGTGACGTTGCTTTGGGCGTTGAAAAATGATGCTAAGGAAAAGCCGGGCTACGGCGACGTGGTGGCAGCGCTTGCCGCTGGTCGCACATCGATGGTCGCGGACCCGACATTTGAGCGCGAGTTCTACCGCATTGGTGGATTCCGCTATCTGGGCAAACGTGCGGTTCGCATCGATATTCTTGAGCGTTTGGCAGATTTCATTCGCCCGACGTTAGCGTGGAAACCGGGCAATGGTCCGCGTCCTGCGGGTGCGTACGATGGCGAGCGCTTTATGGTGACGCCAGCCATGCTGTCGATCCTAGGCGCGACCATGGCCGACATGGAAGAAATTCTCAAAGGCCTTGGCTATCGCTCTGATGCGCTGGCGGCCGATTTGGTAGACAAACGCTTGGCTGAAATTGATGCGGCGGTGGCTGCAGCTGCGCCTGCGCCAACGACACCGGAAGTGATTGTCGAGCGTGTTGGTCGTAGCGAAAGCGCGGCAAATGACGAGGTTGCTGCTGAGACAACACCAGATGCGACTGGTGCGCCCGAAGAAGCACCGAAGGTTACGTTGCTATGGAAGCAGGGTAAGTTTGAGCCGCGGCAAAATAATGAACGCGCTGGTAATCGGCGTCCTGCACGTGCACCGGCTGCTGCTGGCGATGCGCAGCCAAATGCCAATCGTGGTCCTCGCCGTGATCGCAATGATAAGGGTGAGGGCGAACATAAGCCGCGCTTTAATCGCAATGCACCGAAAGCAGACGGTGCAAACGCTGGTGAAGGTCGCCCGCGTTTTGAGGGCAAGCGCGATGATAATCGTGGTCCAAAACGCGATGATCGGAATGGCAAAGGCGGCAAGCCACAGAATTTTGCATCCAAACCACGCGAAGAGCGCGAGCCTAAGTTTGATCCGGATTCGCCGTTTGCCAAATTGGCTGCGCTGCGCGAGCAAATGAAGAAGTAGCCTTTGATCTTTGGCGCTGCCCCTCATCCGGCCCGTTGGGCCACCTTCTCCCCGCAAGTGGCGGGGCGAAGGGGTAGTCACCAAATTGCATTTCAATGAACACCGAAACCAAGCAACGCATTGATAAGTGGTTGTTCTTTTCGCGTGCCGTTAAATCGCGCTCACTGGCTGGTAAGCTTGCGGATGACGGCAAAGTGCGCGTCAATGGTGAGCGCTCGAAGGGTGCAAGCCATGGGCTGCGCTTGGGCGATCGCGTTGAAATCGAGCAAGATCGGCAAACGCGCGTACTAATTGTCAAAGCCTTTGGGGAGCGCCGCGGACCCGCGCCGGAAGCGGCCTTGTTGTTTGAAGACCAGACACCGCCACCCGCGCCGAAGGATACCGGACTGATACCCACCCATGGCGGTAGACCTGAGAAGGCCGAACGCAGAGCCTATGAGCGGCTCAGAGCAAGAATTTTTGATGCTGAATAAGCGAACTCTATTTCAATCAACGGCTCAATCAATTTTTTGAATTCCAACTGTTCATTCCTGTGATTTCAGGCTAAATCCAAAGTCTGCAACGTTACAGAAAGCCCTCTCCGCCATGTCTTTTTCAATCAAACGCACAGATTTCCCCGAAAACTTCCTGTTTGGCGCTGCTACTGCTGCCTACCAGATTGAGGGCTCATCGTTTGGTGGCGCAGGTTCCAGTCATTGGGACACTTTCGCAGCAACGCCTGGCAATGTGGTGCATGGGCATTCGGGTGCGATAGCTTGCGATCACTATCATCGCTTCGAGGAAGACTTAGACATTTTGAAGAATGGCGGATTTGATGCTTATCGCTTTTCGACCAATTGGGCGCGGGTGATGCCGGAAGGTCGCGGGGCGGTCAACCAAGAAGGCTTGGATTTTTATGACCGGCTGGTGGATGGCATGTTGGCGCGTGGCATTAAACCCTATTTGACGCTGTATCATTGGGATTTGCCTTCAGCGCTCGCCGATTTAGGTGGTTGGCGCAACCGCGATGTAGCGCATTGGTTTGCGGATTATTCCCGTGTTGTCATGGGAAAAATTGGCGACCGTGTTGCTGCGACTGCGACGATCAACGAGCCGTGGTGCGTGGCTTTCTTGAGCCATTTTCTCGGTCATCATGCGCCCGGTATGCGCGACATTGGAGCAACCGCACGGGCCATGCACCATGTGTTGCTGGCCCATGGTACCGCCGTTAAAGCGATGCGCTCGGATGGGCACAACAACCTCGGCATAGTTTTGAACTTGAATTACAATGAAGTTGGCGAGGTTGGCCCTGAACATGAGGCCGCGCGGACTTTGGCAAATGGTCTGTTTAATGATTGGTATTTGGGCGGCGTGTTCAAAGGGGAGTATCCAGCGGACGTGCTGGCTGGGCTTGAGAACCATATGCCGGATCAATGGCAAGATGACATGGCGACGATTTCCACGCCCATCGATTGGCTTGGCATAAACTATTATACACGAGCAGTTGTGGCCCACGATGCAACCGCTTTATGGCCGCAGATTCGGGATGTCGGTGGTAGCCTGCCGTGCACGGATATGGGTTGGGAAATTTATCCAGAAGGGCTTTACAAATTGCTGACTTATGTCGAGCAAAACTATGCCGGCAAACTACCGATATTCATCACTGAAAATGGCATGGCCAATGCGGAAAAATTATCCGATGGCAAAGTCGAAGATCAGCCGCGCATTGATTACATCGACAGTCATTTACACAGCGTGCGCCGCGCAATTGATGCCGGCGTGAATATGGGTGGCTATTTCTGTTGGTCGCTGCTCGACAACTATGAATGGGCGTTTGGCTACGACAAGCGCTTTGGCATGGTGCATGTCGACTATGAAACGCAAAAGCGGACACCAAAGGAAAGTTTTCATGCACTGCGCACGGTGATCGCGAAAAACCGTTAGAATCCAAGTTCATATTTCCGTTGCAAGCGCTTTACGAGTCAGATTTATCTGCACTGAGTATTGCAAAATTTCAACCGAACCATTGCCAACGGAGCGCCATGACTACTGAAGCTGTTGATCCGCGGTTTATTGATTTGGATGCTTGGCCACTTGGCAAAGCGATGGAAGCGATGTGGGATGGGCAGCTTGAGGCGGTCACCTCATTGAAGGCTGCGCTGCCACAAATTACGGCCGTGACTGTTGCCGCTGCGATCCGATTAAAGACAAACGGGCGATTGATTTATGTCGGTGCGGGCACGTCTGGGCGCGTGGCTGTGCAGGACGGAGCGGAGCTTGGCCCAACCTTTAGCTGGCCGCAGGAGCGCGTTGTTTTCGTGATGGCTGGCGGCAATGGTGCGCTGCTGAAAAGTATCGAGGGCGCTGAGGACGATGGCACTGATGGCGCTGCACAAATGGATATGGTTAATGTCAGTCGCGATGATGTGGTTATTGGTTTGACTGCCAGTGGTGCCACGCCTTTTACGGTAGCAGCCATTGCGCGGGCCAAAGTGCTTGGCGCTTTAACCATTGGCATTGCCAACAATTCTGCCACGCCGATGTTGGAAGTCGCAGACTTTGCTATTTTATTAAACACCGGTAGTGAAGTCTTGGCCGGATCGACCCGCATGAAGGCAGGCACAGCACAAAAGGCGGCGCTGAATTTGATCTCGACGGGCATTATGTTGGCGCAAGGGCGCGTTTACAAAGGGCTGATGGTCAACATGCAGGCCAACAATGCCAAGCTGAGAAAACGCGCGGAACGCATGGTGCGCCAAATCACCGATTGCGATGAGGCGCGCGCAAACGAAGCGTTCGCACTGAGTGATGGCGACATCAAGCTTGCTGTCATGATCGCGATGGGGCACGACCTCGCTGAGGCCCGCGCGGCGTTGGCGAAATCCAACGGTAATTTGCGTTTGGCGATTGGTGTTGCAGCCGCTGCTCGTGCCTGATTGATGTGCGTTGTTCGCTGTTTAGCAAAATCGTTTCCCGTTTGCGCCAAAATGCGGCAATCCAATCTCTTGATTGAGAGAGATAAAACCGCTACTTGCCACACAGAAATTTTCGGCTGGAGCCAACATTCAAATGACTTATGTCGTCACCGACAACTGCATTCGCTGCAAATATATGGACTGTATCGAAGTCTGCCCCGTGGATTGTTTCTATGAGGGCGAGAATATGCTCGTCATTCACCCTGATGAATGTATCGACTGCGGCGTATGCGAGCCGGAATGCCCAGCGGAAGCAATTAAGCCGGACACTGAGCCTGGTTTGGAAAAATGGCTGAAAGTAAACGCTGATTTTGCTGTGAAATGGCCAAATATTACCGCCAAAGGCGAAGCGCCTGCTGATGCCAAGGATATGGACGGCATTGAAGGCAAGTTTGAGAAGTTCTTCTCAGCTGAACCTGGTCAAGGGGACTAAGCTATTTGGCGATTGATAGCCGCCACAGGCGTTAACCATAGGTTAAAACCAGTCCTAGCCAATTCATTCGCCGGTGCAGCATTTCGTTGATTTCTGCCTTATTTTGTGCTAGGGATGAAAATGCATCTGTCAGAACGCCATTTTTCCGTTTTTCAACGGTAATCATTGAAAGGCAAGCAGTTTCACCGGGACTAATTTTCCGGGCGGTGTTGTTGTGGTCAATTGGCCAGTCATCCGCTTCAGGTAAAAGTTCTGTTGGGGTGCTTGCGCGTTCTTGCTGAGCTGTGCCGAGTTGGCACAATGAAATGGCTCCGCTGATTTTTGGAGCGTGCAAGGAGTATTAGCCTATGGTCGCCCAACAGAACAAGAAAACGGCAACCCGCCATGGTTTTAAGACTGGCGAATTCATTGTTTATCCAGCGCACGGCGTCGGCCAAATCGCTGCTATTGAAGAGCAAGTGGTTGCAGGCTTTTCGCTTGAACTGTTTGTTGTGGAATTTCAAAAAGACAAAATGCGCCTGAAAGTGCCGGTTGCCAAAGCAGCGACCATTGGTATGCGCAAATTGTCTGAGCCAGATTATGTTGAGCGTGCGTTGAAAGTGATTCAAGGCCGTGCGCGCATCAAGCGTACTATGTGGTCACGTCGTGCGCAGGAGTATGATGCAAAGATCAACTCTGGCGATTTGATTGCGATCGCTGAAGTGGTCCGCGATTTGTTCCGCGCTGACACACAGCCTGAGCAGTCTTATTCTGAACGTCAATTGTATGAAGCAGCGCTGGACCGGATGGCCCGCGAATTGGCCGCTGTGAACAAGCTGTCGGATACTGAAGCTGTGCGTTTGGTGGAAACCAATCTGGCCAAGGGACCAAAGCGCGGTGCTAAGGTTGAAGAAGTTGAAGCGGATGTTGAAGGCGACGATCAGGACGTTGCTGCGTAATTACGTTCTCATTCACGAAATGTTGAAAAGCTCCGGTTGAAAAACCGGGGCTTTTTTTATGGCTCATTCTTGGCTCTGCAAATCCAATCGTCGAAGCAGAACGTAACACTGATATCCAAGCCTCGCGCAAAAGATTGTGTTCAATTCAGGAGAATGGCCATGGGTTCGCAGTTTGCTTCAAGCTCTATGATGAAGGCAGCGAAGGCTGCGCCTTATTTGGAACGCCAAGAAGAGCATGATTTGGCGGTGCGCTGGAAAGATTTGAAAGATCAGCAGGCGCTGCATAAAATCACGACCGCACATATGCGGCTGGTCATCGCGATGGCGGCGAAGTTTCGCAATTATGGACTTTCCATGAGCGACTTGATCCAAGAGGGACACATTGGCCTGTTGGAAGCAGCGGCGCGGTTTGAGCCAGAGCGTGACATTCGATTTTCGACTTATGCCACTTGGTGGATCCGCGCCTCGATCCAAGACTATATTTTGCGTAACTGGTCGATTGTGCGCGGCGGCACGAGTTCAGCGCAAAAAGCCTTGTTCTTTAATTTGCGCCGCTTGCGGGCGCGGCTATCGAATGGGCAGCAGCAAATTTCGCAAGCCTCGATGTACACTGAAATTGCCTCAGCAATCGGCGTGTCGATCAAGGATGTGGCGACCATGGATCATCGCCTGTCAGGCCCTGATACGTCACTGAATGCCCCCATTGCTTCGGATGACGAAGGCAGTGCTGGAAGAATTGATTACCTCGTGGACAATCAACCATTGCCGGATGAAGTGGTCGAGACGATGGTGGACACCGAGCGGCGATCGATGTGGCTCGATAGTGCTATGCGTGTTCTCAATCCAAGAGAACTTTTGATTGTAAAACAACGTCGACTGGCTGAGGATAGCGCAACATTGGAAGAGCTGGGCAAAACCCTTGGTGTATCCAAAGAGCGTGTGCGGCAAATTGAGACGCGAGCCATGGAAAAACTCAAAGCGTCGTTGGTGGAAAGCAATCCACAAATGGCGGCGAGTTATTAGTGTAACCCGCGACTGGATACAGAATAAGCTTGGACCAATTGCGCCGATGCAATTGATATGTAAATAATTTGAAAAAAGCAGAGTTTGGACACGCTGGGAATCGACGGTGGTGAGATATGATTCTTATGTGATCTGCACGTCGCCGCGAAGCGGCAGTACACTTTTGTGTACATTGTTGGCTTCCACTGGGAAATCCGGCAATCCAGAATCCTATTTTCATCGCCCTGAAATCTCGGATTGGTTGGAGAGATTCGGTATCACTCCCGATCCGGCTGCATCGCAGTGCCACATTCTTGAAACAATTTTTCAAGCCGCGATTGCTAAAGGACGTCTTGCTACAGGCATCTTTGGGGTGCGGCTACAGCGTCACAGCTTCGACTTCTTTACACAAAATCTTGCTGTACTGCATCCTCACATTCAAGGCGACAAGAAGCGGTTTGAAGCAGCGTTTGGGCGAACCTTATTTATTTTTCTGACACGCGCTGATAAAGTTGAACAAGCCGTTTCCTACTTGAAAGCCCAACAAACAGGGCTGTGGCATGTAGCGGCTGATGGTTCAGAGTTAGAGCGTTTGTCTGTGCATCAGGAACCGATATACAACAGCGCTGAAATCCAGTCATATTTTGAAAAATTTACAGCCTTTGACAAGGAATGGGATGGCTGGTTTCGGCGGGAAGGCATCAATCCGTTTCGGATTTGCTATGACCAACTTTCGCATGATCCAGTCAAAACCGTAAGCGCAATTTTGGATTGTTTAGGCTTGGAAAACGCTGGCGCCTTGTTGATCGAACCTGGCGTTAAAAAGTTGGCTGATGCCGTTAGTCGAAATTGGGTTGATCGCTTTAGATCCGAATATAATACTGTCAAATCCATTCTTGCTTAGCTCGCAGTTTTGACAATAGGTCTCGTCCGATTATTGATCCGTGATGATCTTGACTTTGTTGCCAGCGGACACTGTTTGACCGAGGCTCAGGCCGTTTAAGATACGAAACAGTTCTTGTTTGCGCTCAACGCCAACCATGCGGGCGGC
>JBGTAU010000502.1:0-6145 GCA_041749675.1 Rhizobiaceae bacterium
CATCAGGCGGTAATTTGAGCCTCTAAACGACACATCAAGTGGCTTGCCGGATTTGCCCATAATGAGCCGCGCCAAGGTCGCACGGAACGCACCACGGTGCAGAAACGAATAATGCGCCAGTGTGATAAGCGATTTTTGCCAGAAATTAGGCGCATAAGTGCCAAATGGCGCTCTATTTTCAGGGATAGCGATTGTTGTGTCCAACTTGGCACTGATCAAAGTCTTTTCTTGCACCATCGTTCCTCATTGTCATGGCATAGAATTGGCGTCTAACCCATTGTGCATGTCTAGGCTAGAGCAAGACACATTTCAGAATACTGCGCCATATTGAGCCGGTAAGCATCCTTAAATCATCTGTGATGAATTGATGCACATGCCTTGAAAATTGTGCATAGCTCTGTCTAAATAGATTGTAGAATTTGCATGGCGCAATAGTCGTCATGCCCCCGTCATCCAACTTGGTCAATCCTCTTGATTTTTAGGCGCTCGTCATGTCCGCGATTCACGCTCCCGTTTTAATTATTGGTTCTGGTCCTGCCGGATATACTGCCGCGATCTATGCAGCGCGCGCTATGCTCAAGCCTGTGTTGATTGCCGGTTTGCAGCAGGGTGGTCAGTTAACGATCACCACCGATGTAGAAAACTACCCGGGCTTTGCTGAGCCTATCCAAGGCCCATGGCTTGTGGAGCAAATGCGTTTGCAGGCGGAACATGTGGGCACGGAAATTATAAGCGATATCGTGGTAGAGGTCGATGTTTCGCGCAAACCATTTCGTGCAAAATGCGATTCAGGCGCTGAATACACGTGCGATGCGTTGATTGTGGCGACCGGTGCGCAAGCCAAATGGCTCGGCATTCCCAGCGAACAAACCTTTATGGGCTTTGGCGTGTCCGCTTGTGCCACATGCGATGGTTTTTTCTATCGTGGCAAAGATGTTGTCGTTGTTGGCGGCGGCAACACTGCTGTTGAGGAGGCACTGTATTTGTCTCATCTGGCTAAGTCAGTGACCGTCGTTCACCGCCGCGATCATTTCCGCGCAGAAAAGATTTTGCAAGACCGTTTGGCTGCAAAGCCGAATGTAAAAATCATGTGGAACAGTGCGATTGATGAGATTACTGGCGAGAAAAATACGCCGCCGTCAGTCACTGGCGTTCGCTTGAAAAATACCGAAACAGGTGCATTAAGCGAAATCAAGACAGACGGTGTATTTATTGCCATTGGCCATGCGCCCGCCGTTGAATTGTTCAAAGGTAAATTGAAACAAAAGCCAAGTGGCTATCTGTGGACGGAACCAAACTCAACGGCGACCGATGTGCCGGGCGTATTTGCCGCTGGCGATGTGGCGGACGAGGTGTTTCGCCAAGCGGTTACTGCCGCTGGCCTCGGCTGCATGGCGGCGCTCGAAGCAGAAAAATATCTGGCAATGCAAATCGAACATAAGGCTGCTGCTGAATAGTCCGGCATTGCGCGGGCGAGGGAGGTACTATGTCGCTTGATTGGGATAAACTACGTATTTTCCACGCCGCCGCAGAGGCTGGTTCCTTTACGCATGCCGCTGAAAAGCTGCATTTGTCACAGTCTGCTATATCGCGCCAAGTATCCTCACTTGAGCATGACGTGGGCGTCGCGCTGTTCAATCGCCATGCTCGCGGGTTGATTCTGACCGAACAAGGCGAGCTGCTTTTTCGAACCGCTCATGATGTACTTTTGAAGCTGGAAAGCGTGCGCGCGCGGCTTACGGAGAGCAAGGATTCGCCGACCGGTAAATTGCGCGTCACCACGACTGTTGGCTTGGGGCAGGGTTGGCTCGCAGACCGTGCGCCGGAATTTATTGATCAGCATCCCGATATGCAGCTTCAATTCATATTCGACAATGAAGAGCTGGATTTGAACCTGCGCCACGCCGATTGCGCGATCCGCCTTCGCCAGCCGCAGCAGCCAGACCTTATCCAAAAACGTCTGTTCACCGTGCATTTCCACGCTTATGCAGCGCCGTCGTATATTGCTCGATTTGGCAAACCGGAGAGCGTTCAAGATTTGGACAATCACCGCTTAGTCACGTTCGGTGAACCGGCGCCAGTTTACCTTACGGATATCAATTTGCTGGAAACAATAGGCCGTACGGACGGCGAACCGCGCGTTCCTGCGCTGCAAATCAACTCGCTGCTATCGGTGAAAAAAGCGGTGCAACGCGGTGTCGGCGTTGCCCTGTTGCCGGACTACATGGTCGATAAGGAATCCGGTTTGGTGCAAATCATTCTCGACATGGAAATGCCCTCGTTCGATACGTTTTTCTGCTATCCGGAAGCGATGAAAAATGCCGCGAAACTCAATGCGTTCCGCGACTTTTTGTTTGCCAAAGCGCGTGGCTGGAACTTTTAACGCGCTAAGAATGGTATACCCATCACTGCCTGCGCGAAGAGCGCAGCCGTAACCACAATTGCGCCGATGCTGCCTACCCATATCGTGCGCCGGTCTGGAATGAGCCAAGCTAAAAACGGCAGGGCCTGAGCGATATGCAAGGCCGCAAAATGCGGCACGCGTAAATCTCCGCCCGTTGTAGACCAGTGGAAAAAGCCAAGCCCGGTCGCATCGCTTAAGTCGCCGCCCACCCAATGGCCTGGGCCAGACGACATATAACCAGCTACAATTGTAGTCAAAACGCCGGAGAGGATAAAGCCATACCCTATGGCTTGCTGCATAATGTTGTTGCCGGAGCGCAGTACTCTCCATCCCATGAATACGGTCACGAACGTCAAGCACAATGACCCGACACCCATGATGCCATACATAATTCCTGGAACTAGTTCTTCGGTGTTGAAGTGCGATCCCTGTCCGCGCGACGCCTGAAACGTGATCCAAAGCATTTCAAAAGTTGTTGCCACTACAAACAACAGTGAAGCGTAATAGACTGACTTTGAATTGCGTGCTGCTGGGCTGGCATATTGCATGCCCGAAGCCAGTGTCGCGCCGTGTAAGCACAGCGACAGCGCGAATTTTGCCGGTTTATCCCAAGCGTTGACCCCGTTAAATTGTTGATTGTCCACCAACCCAATGCCGAATAACGTAAGCACTGTAATGGTCAAAATGAGGGCGAGCCATACCAATGGTGAGGCGTTGGCGTAGCGGTCTTGGATGGACTGACCGTTGAAACTTTGTGATTGAACACTCATGCTTTTGTTCCTTTCTTAAATGCTTTGAGACCTTCGAAAGTCAGATATCCGATCGGTCCGAACAGGAATGTGAGAGGCAACAGGGCGATCAAGGGCCAACGGGGCAGGCCCAATTCGTTTGTTTGACGCGCGATGCGTGAGCCGATGAACATGTCGAATGCCAGATAGTGAACCCAACCGCCCAGCGCGACCCACGGATTGGCAAAGAGTTTTTGGACATTCTCAAGTGAATCAAATCCACCTTCGGCTTGAGCGAAGAAAAATATGATCAGAGCGGTGTAACTGGCTGAAAGGACCACGGGCATCCAAACGCCCGGCAAGGTGTCGCGCAAAAATGGGCGCTTAAGGACCACCCCTGCGATCATGAGTATCCAGCCAATCAAAGCAAAGCTGTTGAATGCCTGAAAGAGAGTAGAAGCGGTCATGTTTTATCTCCATCTTTACAGTGACAAGATATCGCTACAAAACTATTTTGACAGTGTCAAGATAAGCCTCTAAAGATATTTTATGTCGGAGAAAAATTATCATCATGGAGATTTGCGCACGGCGTTGGTGCAGGCTGCCCGCACGATTTTAGAGCGCGATGGATTGGCGGCATTGACGTTGCGGGCGTGCGCGCGCGAAGTCGGCGTTTCGCACGCCGCGCCGCTGCATCACTTTCGCAATCTTGCTGAACTTTTAGCGGCAGTCGCAGCTGTTGGGTTTGAAGAGTTTGTAAAAGCGCTGGACCAATGTTCCGATATTCAAATAGAGCCACTCGAACGGTTAGTGGAAATGGGCATTGCTTACGTGGCCTTTGCGCAAGCCAATCCGGCATTATACCGTGTGATGTTTGGCTCTGATCGACCGAATGTTGTCACAGAGCAACTGAGCACAGCAATGCGTGCTGCTTGGGAGCAGCTGCATGGTGCATCTGCTCGCGCAGCAGGCGATGAGCGCTCGCTTTCCGTTGCCACGCTTGTCTGGTCGGTTGTGCATGGCCACGCGATGCTGGTTGCAGCGCAATGCATGCCGCCGATTGGCGATACAGATGAGTTGTTAAAACAATCGCTGGAAATTTTGGCATCCGGCATTCGCGCCGTCGTGGCAAACAATGAGGCCAAGTTTTAGCTATGCGCACCCTGCATTGGTGCAATGCAAACACATCGCTTGAACAATCGTATTGATGGGACCATATGCAGATCATCTCCAGTGCGCATCCCTCCTCCCTTTTCGCACTGTGAGTGTTCCCCTCTGGAGATTTTGCCTGAATAAGGCTCTCCACATCTCAAGCCGGACTTTTTGTCCGGCTTTTTTTTCACCTTTTATTGGCGTAATTGGTGCGGATCGTGTCGATGGCGCGATTGCTTGTTTCCGCAATTGATGGCATCTGTAGCAAAACGGCGCATGGACGCCGACGCTGCAATATTTAGCTATCGAAGGACTGACATGCGCATTTTACTGAGCCTTTTGGCAACTCTCGTTTCAACGTCTGCATTCGCTCATACTGGCCACGGCGACGTATCAGGAATAGTGCATGGTTTTATGCACCCAATGGGCGGCCTTGATCATGTGCTTGCCATGATCGCGGTTGGTGTGCTGGCTGTCGTTGCTGGCGGCCGAGCACTTTATAGCCTGCCTCTGGCCTTCATGGCTGCCATGCTTGTCGGCAATGTCTTCGGCGTAATTGGTATACAGTTGCCGCTGGTTGAAACCGGCATTGGTGCTTCGATTGTGGTAATCGCTGGATTAGCAGCACTTGGGGTATCACTGCCTGTTGTGGCTTATGGCGCTGTTGTCGCGTTTTTCGGCCTTTTCCATGGTTTCGCGCACGGCACTGAAATGCCAATGGATGCATCCGGATTGCTTTATGGTGCAGGTTTCCTCGTCGCCACAGGACTTTTGCATTTTACCGGAATTGTTGCAGCAAAGGCGCTAGGCATCAAAGGGCACCTGTTCGTTCGCTTAGGTTCCGGCGCAATGGCAGTTGCCGGAGTAGCTGTATTAGGCGGCGCAATCTAAATACATGTCGTGATTTTTCAAAAGGCCGGAATTGCTTCCGGCCTTTTTGCTTTTTACATCTGATTTGGTTTGAGAAAATCCAAAACCTTTGCCGCGATCTCATCATGCAGCGCGGCTCGTGATCGGTCCGCCGTCTCGCTGCACACTGGATCATCACCTTCCATCCAAATGAAAAACCAGCCTAGGCGTTTGCATTGACCAAGGAAATCAAAGTGATTGGCTCCAGCAATTGTGTCATAGCGGGCATCTTTTATGTTAGCTGCAATATGATCGGCCTTCACCATTGCTGACAGCGGATTGCCGACGCCAAGATTGATGATTTGCACCTGACTTGAGATTTTCTCGAGGCTAGCTGGGTCATAAGTGGGCGCAAAAGCAGGGTCGATTGCGACCACGCGACTAATTCTTGGTTCGCGAAAATTGGCTTCAAACCGCTGTTTGTCAATATTGTGCAAATCGACATGGCCAAGGATCAGCGGGTTGCCTTTGTCAAACCATTCGCAGCTCATCGCCGAAGGATCATCGTCACAATATTGCGCGAGCTTATCAGCATTAACTTGCGCTCCGGCGAGTGATAACGCTGTCAAACCACCCAGAGAAAATCCAAGAGCAGAGATATCATTGAAGTCAACGATTGTGCTGATCGAAGCGGATGCTGTCAGCGCATCAATCAGCTTTGATAGGTCCGCAGGTCGCTCCCACACAGCCGGTATTGTTGTCTCAGGCGTAGAATCTGCTGAGGTCGATCCTTGATGATTGGGGATGGCAACGACGAAACCCTGAGCGGCCATTTTGTGCGCCAGCCACGCTAGATTTGCAGCGTTCCCACCAGAACCATGAGACACGATGATCAGTGGGTGTTTCCCACGTTCTGGTTTTACATCGCGCTGTACTTGAACGCCCTTGAACACAAGATTATCGCCAATCCACTCGGGATAGCCGCCTTTGTCGCCTGGATAAAATAACGTGG
>JBGTAU010000503.1:0-6189 GCA_041749675.1 Rhizobiaceae bacterium
ATCGGTTTCCTTGGGAATAAATACGATTTGAGCCAATGCTGCCCCTCCAACCCGTCAATTCACAAAAATGCGAAGACGCTAATATAAATGATTACAGCAGAAAGTATCCCGCGACCATCAACAATATCCAAAGCAGGCTACCTGAGAAAAACCCGCCGACAAAAAACCCAAACGCCATCGCCGCCATTAAAGTAACACAGGCAAGGGTACCGTATTTTGCCAAATTGACGAAGCCCGCGAATGTCTTGTCATGCTCAGCATAGTCCATTGCTGCGCCTACTTCTAAAGGACCGGTATTTTCGTGATGATCAGCCATAATGCTCTCCTGAGAACCTGATTGCCCATAACCAAATCCTGCGATGAGAGCAATGGCTAGAGGGGCATTACCTCTGGAAATGTTGCCGCACTTATACCAGCGCTTAACATATGCGCATACTTAGCCGTCGGCAGTATGTTCAATGATGGATAATTGAGCTCTTCCCGCGGCGCGAACATCATCTTGCGTTCATAGGGTTGCGACTTAAAAAAAGGATAGCGCGTATTAATCTTTTCGCGGATATCTTCTGCCGGACATGCCAGCATCAACACCGGCACCAGAACACCCGGCACATCAATCGGTTTCGAAACCGCCGCGCCACCAAAACACCGGATGTAGAACGCTGTTGCATCATCGCGCACCACACCAACCAAATCGGTAGCCGAAAAATATTCCAGCGCCATCGCCGCCGCACGCAGCGTCAACAATGGGATTGATGGGTATTTCCACATCGACATCGGATCAGTGGCAAAACGCGATGGGTCAACAATACAATTTTTGCCCGTCAACAGTTTTCGTGTCTCATTCGGAAAAACTACAGCCGATGGGCCGTGCATTCGCTCGCCGTTGACAACGTGCAACCTGATTGTACTCACGAGTTGCTCGTCGAGATAAACGCCTATGACAAAGCAATCGTCAGCTACGTCATCGTCGTCCAGCAGTTCGCCAAAGCTCGATGGGTCAATCAGCATTCTGCTCTCATAGGACGAGCGTCGCAGACGCTCAATGTCAGCGAAATCAGAGGCCGAAGAAATGCGCCGATATTCCACTCTGTCCAGCAACTGAAAAATGCTTTGCAGATAGTTTCCTAACGCCCCGTTGGGTTCAATAGCGTTCATAGTCTGTGCCCCGTTCCGCGCCAGCTCCCCGCTGACGTCTCATTCTGGGACAAACCATAAAGGTTCTAACGCATCTGTAAAGGGTTTATTAACCTATGCGCGAAAAGTTGGTTAATGTATCGGGACAAATTGACCTATGGGAATGAACGTTCTGAATTACATAACCAAGGGTTGCCGCACCGACTGAGTGCAAAATCGTAGAGATTCATGTGAAGAATCTATGCAGTGCCATACTGTGTAGGTCGCGACTTTGGGCGCACAAGCGGAATTACGTTGTCAATTAAAGTTGCAATCCCGCGCGGTGAAAGTGCAGCACCAAACAAGAACCCTTGCGCTAAATCAATATGCGCATGTTCACGCAATTGCTCAAACTGCTCGAGTGTTTCAATACCTTCAATTGTGACAGTCAACCCGAGTTCATCAGCAAGCCGTGTCACGCCAGCAACCAGCTTCAACGAACGCCCGTTGGTCACAATATCTTTGACGAAGGATTGGTCGATTTTCAACTTATCCAGCGGGAGATTGTGCAAGTAACTTAGACTTGAATATCCTGTGCCAAAGTCATCCAGCGCTATGCGGATACCTGTAGCCTTCAGCTCACTTAATGTAAGCGACGCGCCAATTTGATCCTCAAGAATCGCGCTTTCAGTCACTTCTATCTCTAAACGGCTTGGATCAAGCCTTGACTTGGCCAGGGCCACACGCACCATTTCTTGAATGTTAGACTGGCGAAAATCCATCGCTGACAGATTAACCGCAACAGAAACATCAGCGTCCCATGTCATACAATCTGCGCAAGCCTGTTCCAGCATAAATCGGGTCAAGTCAGTAATAGCGCCGGTTTCTTCAGCGAGCGGTATAAACACAGCTGGCGAAATGGGGCCAAATTCCGGATGATCCCAGCGGCAAAGCGCTTCACAAACGGCAATACGCATTGTTTTGGCATCAATAATGGGCTGATAAAACACGTTTAACTTGCCATGGCGAATGGCCGTTTTCAGATCACTTTTGAGACGCTGGCGCCGTTGATATGTTTCATCCATTGCTGAAGCAAATAAGGTCGATAGCCCCTTACCCTTTGATTTTGATTCATAGAGTGCCAAATCGGACTTGACCATCATCTGCGCCAGGTCAAATTCTTTGGCTTTTGCCACAACAATACCAGCGCTCACTGTGATAGCCAGCGTGTGTCCCGAAATATCATAATTGCCAGAGAGCGAGCGAAGCGCCTTTCGCGCGGCAAACTCAGCCGCGTCTGCATCGTCAAATCCAGTGAGTAAGCCAACGAATTCGTCACCGCCAAATCGAGAGAAACAGCTCTTCTCATTACTTAATAATCCAATGCGATCGGCAAATCGGCACAACAAATCATCACCGACCAAATGGCCCATACTGTCATTGACATGCTTAAAGTCATCGATATCGATAACAATGAACGCAGTAGAACTAGACGGATCCACATGTGCAATATTGGACCGCACAAGTTCTTTGAAATGCACACGATTAGCCAATCCGCTTAAGGCATCAAAGCGAGCCATATGATGGATGTTTTCTTGCGCCGCGACACGCTCCGTCACATCTTCGAAAAGTAAAACAGCAGACCCAGTAGGAACGCGTTTAACGGTAAATTCGATGTATTGTGCATCGGTGGTTTGCATCACAAACTTACGATCCGCATCACCAGAAATCATTGCTTTGAGTTTAGCCTCAATCACTTCAGCATCCGAACCATTGATTACACCCCGTTGGCGACCATAGCGCACAATAGCGGATAGACTGCGACCAACCAATAGATCAGACGACTTTGATCGAAGCATTGCAGCAGCGCGGCTGTTGACAACCAGTGCGTTTCCATTGGCGTTAAACAAGATCAGCCCTTGTGGCATGTGATTAATGGCTACATCAAACTGATCGGCGATGCCTTTAATTTCCAACTTGCCCTTGACTGCTTGGTGCAAAAATTCGCGCACATAAC
Source organism: Rhizobiaceae bacterium (assembly GCA_041749675.1). Taxonomy (GTDB): domain Bacteria; phylum Pseudomonadota; class Alphaproteobacteria; order Rhizobiales; family Rhizobiaceae; genus JANMEX01. The sequence goes on from JBGTAU010000503.1 coordinate 3,131, forward strand.
GCGCCATCGAACTAATCGACAATGAGAACGGAATAAGCACGACGGCAAAAGCGACGTGTTTCCAGTCTCCGCGTGAGAGCAGCGCCATAAATATAGGTGCAAACACAATAGTGACGCACATGTGCACAATGCGCGAGGAGGCAAAATTCTTGCCTACCACAGTGACCATCGTGGCCATCGCCATCGCCATGCTTGAAACTTCCGCGAAATTATCGTTCGCGACAATGGCGAGTGTCGTTTGGAGCCCGATTAACAAACCGACAACTGAAGCGCCGACCAAATAGTAATTTTCCCAGCGCCGCCCGGCTTTGGCGGATTTAATATTTTCTTTCGCACGATCATAGGATCGAGCAAGCGCAAGACGACCAACGCCCGCCACAAGAAATAGAAAGCCCAAATACACAAACGCGATATTTCCAATGCTCTCAAAAATCGCATAAGAAACCAATGCTTGAACCACAGCGCCGAACGCAATAACACTTCGATTTGAATACAGTGATTCAACGAACGGTAAATACAGTTCGTCTTGCAGCGCTTGTTCTAAGTTCTTTTTCATTTTTATTTTTTGTCCAGAACACTTGGTCACTCTTTAGCCACAAATCACTAAGAAATCGTTTGCGTTTTCATACACTGTCTCGTTTTGACGCAACAACACATTGGTGTTCATCAATTTGTGTACGCATTGAATTGTTTTAAAAAGTAAAATTCTGTCCGAGCTTAAGGACAAGGAGCTTCAAAAGGATCCGCTATTTTTCCTGACGGATTGCCTGAAAGTTCCGGATTTGCAGTGTATCCCGGACCAACAGCCAGAGGCCGATCCGGCAAGACGTCTTGATCCAAAGTTGAAACAACAGATCCAACAATTTTTTGCAACAAACCACCGTCGGCCCCAACTATATCGACAATAAAAAGATAGGGCTTACCTTTTGCCACACAGCGCAGGGCCACACTTTCTAAGACAATACGGTCGTTATTCGTCCATATTTTCTTTTCAATTTGAATTTTATCGCCACCTGCCGGATTATCAAGAACTGCTAAGACCCGCGCACCTTCGGGCGTCGGTTTTATCTTTTCAAAAGTGATCAGATAGGTCGCTTCCGCGATTCGGTAATTGAAAACAAATATCTTACTGGTTAGCCGCACATAGTCCTCGCCTGCCCGCTCACGGCAACTGGATAATGTCCCCACAAATAACACAACAAATACAATAACTAATCGCATAATGGTTCAACCGTTGACGGCTGCCTTTGCTGGGTCACTTGCCGCTCATAGTGAAACTTCGCTTTAGTGCGATTGCCGCACACTGCCATGTCACACCACACGCGTGAGCGGTTCTTACTTCTGTCCACAAACAACCAACTACACTGCGGGCAGACTTTGCAACGCTGCATCAATTGTGGGTCCAACAGCCTCATTGCCGAAAGTGAAACAAAGAAGCCAAAAGGCAGCTTTTCTGCGCTCATCTGCGCACCTCGCCCAACCCTTGCCGCAGCAGCAAACAAACGCACGATAGCCTCACTTGAGGGTACGCCTGATTTCAAAGATGGCCTCACAAACTCATCTATTTTTTCACGCAGATGCAGCAAGTCTTCAATTTCTTTCGCATTATCAGGCGCTTTCACCTCGCCACCCGTGAACTCATGACGGCGAAATTCGAGCGCCGCTTCTACAAATGGTTTGATATTTTTTTTGATAGCGAGCCGGTCCTGTCGGCGCACTGGGTCATGCCTATTCACCACCGTGTTCGCCAAATCAAAAGCCAACAAACCGCCCGAAAATCGATGCTTTGTCCACGCAAAATCCATGCAAAAACATAACTGGTAAAATCAGTTTTACAAGTTAGAATATTGACATGAAAAACTGAACTTGAACGGACTGGACAGGCAGTGGATTCTGCTTCTTATCTTGCGCAAATACTCGTCAATGGCCTGCACAACGGTGCACTCTATGCACTATTGGCATTTGGCTATGTGCTCACTTATTCAGTTACCCACCGCGCCAATATCGCTCACGGCGCGGTGTTTGCATTTTCTGGGCAGGTGCTTGTCCTAGTCACGACTTTTGCTTACTCCACACTATGGATGACACTTCCCGCAGCCCTGTTATCCGGCTTTTTGATCACAATAATTTGCTGCGCGCTCTTGCTACGGGTGCTTGCCCGCACAGTTTTTCCACCTTTCATCACGCAGGCCCCAAATGCTATGATTGTGGTCACAATTGCTGTCAGCATCATTTTGATGGAAGGTGTGCGCATCAGTGCAGGCACCCGCGATTACTGGCTGCCTCCGCTTTTGTCATCGCAAGTGAGCATTCCCGTCACGACAATCGCGCCATCGCTCACTTTACTGCAACTGAGCAACATCGTTCTCATCGCCGTAACCATCATTGCCGCGCAACTCATTTTGGTGCGTACAGCCGCTGGGCGTACGTTGCGCGCCGTTAGTGACGATCAAAACGCAGCCCAATACATTGGCATCAATGTCAAACAAGTCACCAGCCTTGCGATTATCATTGGCGGTGTTTTTGCTTCACTCGCCGGCATTTTGGCCGTGCTTTACTTTGGCAACATGTCGTTTGGCTCTGGTTTGATTTTCGGGCTCAAATTATTGTTCATCACCGCGGCGGGCGGCTTCACCAATCCACTGCGCGGCGCATGCGCCGCTTTTTTGTTCGGCGAAGCAGAAGCCATTTGGGATGGCTTCCTCCCTATAGTTTGGCGCGAGCCAATATTTTATAGCGCTTTGGCGCTCTTGCTGTGTTTACGCACAGAAAACCGGCTCGAACGCATTTGAAGCCTTGTGTTAGGCTGTATTCCCAATAAACTCTAAACTTGAAACTGCACTTCCTTGGGAGGGGAATTTGTCCGCGTTGTTATCAATTTCAGGTCTCATAGATCGCGTTAACGAGTTTATCGGCAAACAAGTGTCGTGGCTTATTTTAGTCGCAGTGCTTGTCAGTGCCGGCAATGCCGTTGTGCGTAAAGCATTCAATATGTCGTCGAATGCTTGGTTAGAGGCGCAATGGTATTTGTTCGGCGCGGTCTTCATGCTCGCCGCCGC
>JBGTAU010000504.1:0-2617 GCA_041749675.1 Rhizobiaceae bacterium
GGCGGTCAACGCACGCGATGCGATGCCGGGCGGCGGTAAACTGACTATCCGCACACGCAACGTCAGCGAATCTGAAGTGGCGGCATTTGGATATCGCGAGCTTTTGCCTGCTGACTACGTCCTCACCTCCCTTGAAGACACGGGAACCGGCATTCCCGCTGATATACGCGAGAAAATCTTCGAGCCATTTTTTACCACCAAAGACGTCGGCAAAGGCACCGGTCTTGGCCTTTCAATGGTTTATGGCATCGTCAAGCAAACCGGCGGTTTCATTTATGTAGACTCCGAAGAAGGCAAGGGCTCAACTTTCAACATATTCTTGCCGCGTAATATTGCGACAAGTTCAACTGTGACAACAAACGGTGAAGTAACGAGCAACACATCTGGAAAATCTGACGATGTCGCGGTTGCAAAGCCAGCGGCATCGCAAGACCTGTCCGGTACTGCGACCGTCTTAATGGTGGAAGACGAAGATTCAGTGCGCATGGGCGGTGTGCGTGCATTGCAGTCACGCGGTTATACAGTGCATGAAGCGGCCAGCGGCGTTGAAGCAGTCGAAGTCATGGAGCAGCTGGGTGGTAAAGTTGACATTATCGTCTCGGATGTTGTGATGCCGGAAATGGATGGTCCGACGCTTCTTGGCGAATTGCGCAAGAAGTATGGGGACATCAAATTCATCTTTGTATCGGGCTATGCTGAAGAAGCATTTGCTAAAAACTTGCCAGCGGATTCCAAATTTGGGTTTTTGCCAAAGCCGTTTTCGCTGAAGCAATTGGCAACAGCCGTCAAAGAAATGCTCGAAGAATAGTTTTTTTAACAGTGAATGCGTTTTGGCTTCCACCTTGCACTCAAAGGTACAAAGGCGTAGCTAGCAATGTGGGATAATAGCATGACAAATGAAATTGAGACCGGTGTAATCGCTGTATTTGAACAGCACGCCGACAAAAACATAGGACCGATCACGTCCACAACAGCGCTCGAGGCCTTGGGTATCCATTCGCTGGAACTAACCGGCATCGTCATGGATATTGAAGACAAGTATGGCATCGAAATTGATCTTTCGACCGTCGATACTTGGCAATCATTCAATAAAGTTGGTGATATTGTTGATGTGGTGAAAAGTCTCTTGAAAGAAAAAGCGCCAACGTGAACTTTGCTAAAATCGTCATTACCGGCATGGGTGCCGTCTCACCACTCGGCGGCAGCGCTGGGGCAACTTGGCATGCGATGAAACATGGTGAGTGCGCAATTGGTCCACTCACCACGATTGCGACCGATGATTTGAAGTCAAACTTTGCCGCCGAAATCAAAGTACTGCCAGATATTGGCCTCGAGCATCGCCGGCTGGTGACCATGGACCGCTTTAGCCACATGGCAGTGCTAGCGGCAGATGAAGCTGCCAAACAGGCTGGCTTGCAGTTGGATGAAGCATCGCAATTGCGTGCTGGTGCGGTGGTCGGTGTAGGTTCATTTGGCGGCATCACGATTGACGAGGCCTACCGTGCCGTCTGGAAAGACATGAAGCGCAGTCCGCCGATATTCACTGTTCCAAAAGCGATGCCCGGTGCAGCGGCAGGGCAGGTGAGTATGCATCTTGGCCTTAAGGGTCCAGTCTTTGGCGTCTCGTCCGCCTGTTCATCGTCCAACCATGCTATAGGCACCGCAATGGATTTGCTGCGCTCTGGTCGCGCCGATGTGATGCTGGCGGGCGGCGCGGATGCACCGTTGATATTCGGCGTTCTCAAAGCTTGGGAAGTCTTGCGCGTGGTCGCGGCCGATGTGTGCCGTCCGTTTTCAGCGGATCGCACAGGGCTCTCCGTCGGCGAGGGCGCAGGCATGTATGTCTTAGAAACCGAGGCGCACGCCAAAGCACGCGGCGCGACCATCATCTGCGAACTTGCCGGCTTTGGCATGACGGGCGATGCCTTGGATATCGTGGCACCCGGCATTGATGGACCAAAGCGTGCCATTCAAATGTGCCTTGCCGATGCGGGGCTGAATCCTGAAGACGTTGCCTATATCAATGCACACGGCACTGCCACTAAGGCGAATGATGCGATTGAAACGGCGGCCATTAATCTCGCGTTTGGTGATCACGCGCGCGCTGTGTCGATCTCGTCCACCAAATCTATGCATGCGCACTGTATGGGTGCATCGGGTGCAATTGAGTTGATTGCCTGCATTGGCGCGCTACGCGAAGGCGTTATTGCGCCGACGATCAACTACAATAGTCCTGATCCAGAATGCGATTTAGACATCACGCCAAACACTGCCCGCGAGCGTCCTGTAACAGCGGCTTTGTCTAATTCATTCGCTTTTGGTGGCACGAACGCAGTTTTATGTGTCAAAAAGTACGTCTGACCCACTTGAGTACCCAATTGCTGCCGTAATCTTCGCTAGTGTGGCTTGCAAGTTGCATATAACATCTTGCAACAATCAATGATTCTGGGGACTGTCTATGAAAAAAATTATCAGCCTTTCCATGGCACTTGCACTGCTTTCAGCATGCACCACCACAAATCCTTACACAGGCGAGCAGCAAGTTTCGAAAACAGCTGGCGGCGCAGCGCTTGGTGCGCTGGCGGGTGCTGGCGTTGGCCTGCTGGCTGGCGGCGAT
>JBGTAU010000505.1:0-4627 GCA_041749675.1 Rhizobiaceae bacterium
ATTAAAGAAAATCGGCCATGAACGTTTGGAAAAGCCGGTCGCAGCCATCGAGCGCGCCGTCAAAGGCGTGATGTTTGATTGCCGTATGTGCGGAAAATGTGCGTTGTCTTCAACCGGCATGTCATGCTCGATGAATTGCCCCAAACAACTGCGCAATGGACCGTGCGGCGGCGTACGCGCCAACGGAAATTGCGAAGTGATAGGCGATATGCCTTGCGTCTGGGTAAAAGCCTGGGAGGGTGCTCAAGGCATGGACGGCGGCGCAAAAATCATGGACGTGCAAAAGCCCGTTGACCAAGCACTGCGTGAAACTTCAACCTTGTTGCGTATCGTGCGCGAAAAGACAGCGGAAAAAGCAGCATGAGCCCCGATATAAATCCTGTCGACCCTAGCTTACCGCTCGACCCCTTACCCGGACACTCGTCACGCGGTCGCTTGGAGCGCGTGTTGCGTCGCGGCGAATTTGCAGTAACGGCAGAGCTCAACCCGCCAGACAGCGCTAATCCTGATGACGTATATGAACGCGCATCCATATTTGACGGCTGGGTCGATGGCATCAACGCTGTCGATGCGTCAGGCGCAAACTGCCATATGTCGTCCGTCGGCATCTGCGCTTTGCTCACCCGCATGGGCTATGCGCCAATCATGCAAATTTCTTGCCGCGATAGAAACCGTATCGCTATTCAGGGCGATGTGCTCGGCGGTTCAGCGATGGGTGTGCAGAACATACTGTGTCTGACAGGCGATGGTGTACAGGCGGGCGATCAACCGGGTGCCAAGCCGGTATTCGACCTTGATTCGATGTCGCTCTTGGAAACGATCCGCACCATGCGCGACGAAGGCAAGTTTTTGTCGGGTCGCAAGCTCACAACCCCACCGCCCGTATTCATCGGCGCGGCCATCAATCCCTTCGTGCCGCCACAAGAATTTCGCGCGCAGCATTTCGCCAAGAAGGTCGCCGCTGGCGCTCAGTTCGTGCAGAGCCAGTATTGCTACGATGTGCCTATGTTCAAAGACTTCATGGCCCGCTCGCGCGATTTGGGCCTGACGGAGAAATGCTTTGTGATGGTCGGCGTTGGCCCGCTGGCTTCAGCGAAAACCGCTCGCTGGATGCGCTCGAACGTACCAGGCGTTCATATTCCTGATCACATCATTGCCCGTCTCGAAGGTGCGCAGGACCAAAAAGCCGAAGGCAAACAGATTTGCATCGATATATTGAACGAGTGCAAAGAGATCGAAGGCGTCAACGGCGCGCATGTTATGGCATACCGGCAGGAGGAATTCGTCGCAGAAATCGTCCACGACAGTGGCATTCTCAAAGGCCGCAAGCCTTGGAAGCGCGAAGCACGGCAAGACGAGCAACAGGTTATCGACCGACTGGACTCACTGCTGCACCGCGACGCCGTTTCGCCGCAAGGCATGGCTGAAAAGGCTACGCATCACGGCCAAAGCTAACCAATTCGCGATTGCTTGAAATCGCATAACCATATAAAGAAGTCTTTATATTACTTCGGAGAGCACTTATGACCCGCACCATCGTCGCCTCAGCCACCCGCGAAATTATCATCGGTTTTGACCAGCCTTTCTGCGTCATCGGCGAGCGCATTAACCCAACGGGTCGCAAGATTTTGAACGAAGAGCTTGAGCGGGATGATTTTTCCCGCGTTATGGCCGACGCGATTGCACAAGTGGAAGCAGGTGCGACCGTGCTGGACATCAACTCCGGCGCGGTATTCTCCGGCAAAATGGCGGCAGATCCGCGCTATGCCGATAATAACTTTGTCGAACCAATGCTGATGCCAAAGCTGATTGAAATGGTCCAAAGCGTCACCGACACGCCGCTTTGTATTGACAGTTCAGTACCGGGCGCACTTGAAGCTGGCTTAAAAACCGCCAAAGGCCGCCCGCTTCTCAACTCCGTCACAGGCGAAGAAGAACGCATGGAACTCGTGCTGCCGCTGGTTAAGAAGTATGACGTGCCAGTCGTCGCCATTTCCAACGATGATACCGGCATTTCGGAAGATCCGGATGTCCGCTTTGCGGTCGCTAAGAAAATCGTTCAACGTGCCGCCGATTTTGGCATCAAGGCCTGCGATATTGTGGTTGATCCACTGGTTATGCCAATTGGCGCGGTCGGTTCTGCCGGTCAACAAGTGTTCGCGCTGGTCCGCCGTCTGCGTGAAGAACTCGGCGTCAACACCACTTGCGGCGCATCGAACATTTCATTCGGCTTGCCAAACCGCCACGGCATCAACAATGCGTTCCTACCCATGGCCTACGCAGCGGGCATGACAAGTGCAATTATGAACCCCGTCGCACTACCAATCGGGCCCAAGGCAATTGCCGAAAAGAAGGCACTCATCCAAGCAGCCGGTGTAATTTTGCCAGACGACATGGATGATGAAACCTTCGTCAAACTATTCGGCATGGGCTCAACCAAATCACGTTCTGGCAAGGAAATGGAAGCCATTCGCGCCGCCAACTTCCTTTTGAACCAAGATGATGGCGGAGCGGCCTGGATTATGGCAAACCGTGACCCAGATGCTGCATTGGCAGGCGCGCGCGGACGCCGCGAAGGTCGACGCACGCGCAGCTAAACAATGCCCCACGCTTAGGTGGGCGAACAAGGATGAAGCCATGAAAAAAACCAAGGCGGAACTTAATTCCATAGGGCTGCTCGCCCCCTTGGTCATGGCCCAGCGCCTTTCGCGCATGATGCTGCCTGAATATATGAAAACCAGCAACGACCATGCGGAAGACCGCCGCATGGTAGACGAAAAGACCAAAGCCGCCAGCGATGGCTTCATCGCCGCCAATGTCGAACTTTCAACTCAGATGATGGACGCATGGGTGGGCATGGCGTTTGGCAAAGTTCCTAATTTTTTGAAATCGGCTGATGCTGTTACCGCGGCCGCGCTCAAACCATCGCGCATCAAAGTGACAGCGAACGCCAAGCGACTGACAGGCAAAAAGAAGTGACCACAAACACCGATCCCCTCGTCCTTTTCATGCCTTCCGGCAAACGCGGCCGGTTCCCCAAAGGCACAGCTGTGCTCGAAGCCGCGCGTCAGCTTGGCGTTTATGTCGAAAGCGTATGCGGCGGGCGGGCAACATGTGGACGTTGTCAGGTTGAAATACAGGAAGGCAATTTCGCCAAGCACAAGATCGTCTCGTCAAACGACCATATTTCTGAGCGTGGACCCAAAGAGCTTCGCTACGCGGAAGTCCGCGAAATCGCACCAAACCGCCGCCTATCTTGTTCAGCAACTATCGAAGGCGATTTGGTTATCGACGTACCGCAAGACACGGTCGTCAACGCGCAAGTCATTCGCAAGGCGGTCGGCGATCGCGTCATCGAGCGCAATCCGGCGGTCCACCTTTGCTACGTCGAAGTCGAAGAACCGGACATGCACAAGCCGCTCGGCGATATGGACCGGCTCATGGTCGCACTGCAAAATGAATGGGGCTATAAAAAGCTCGATGTTGATTTCTACCTGCTGCCGCAAGTGCAAAGCATTTTGCGCAAAGGCAAATGGGGCGTCACCGCCGCTATTCATAAAGACGAAGACAGTGAAACCCCACGCATCATCGCGTTATGGCCCGGTCTTCACAATGAAGCCTATGGCATCGCCTGCGACATCGGCTCCACAACCATTGCCATGAATCTTGTGTCGCTGCTGTCGGGCCGTGTGGCCGCATCAGTCGGCATGCAAAACCCGCAGATCCGCTTCGGCGAAGATTTAATGAGCCGCGTGTCTTATGTAATGATGAACCCAGGTGGTGCAGACGCAATCACCAAAGCCGTGCGCGATGCGATCAACGCGCTGGTTGATCAAGTGTGCGAGCAAGGCAATGTCGTGCGCACAGATATTCTCGACGCCGTGTTCGTCGGCAATCCTGTCATGCACCATTTCTTCCTTGGCATTGACCCGACTGAACTCGGCGGCGCGCCGTTTGCATTGGCAGTATCCGGCGCGGTTAAGGGCAAGACCTCCGATATGGGCATCCCGCTCAACGAAGGTGCACGGCTTTACATAGTGCCGTGCATTGCAGGACACGTCGGCGCGGACGCAGCCGCCGCAACTTTGTCTGAAGGGCCAGACCGCCAAGACGACATGATGCTGCTGGTAGACGTCGGCACCAACGCGGAAATCGTGCTTGGCAACCGCCAGCGCACCGTTGCCTGCTCCTCGCCCACCGGCCCAGCTTTTGAAGGCGCTGAAATTTCATCTGGCCAGCGTGCTGCGCCTGGTGCTATCGAGCGCGTGCGCATTGATCCGGAAACACTGGAACCAAGATTTCGCGTAATTGGCACGGAAGCATGGTCCGACGAGGATGGCTTCATCGAGGGTACCGACAAAACCGGTATCACCGGCATTTGCGGCTCGGCCATCATCGAAGTTGTCGCCGAAATGTTCTTGTCAGGCATTATTTCCGAAGATGGCGTGATCGACGGAGAGATGGCCGCGCGCTGCCCGCGCATATTGGAAAACGGTCGCACATTCTCATACCTTCTGCACGACGGCGCACAGCGCCTCACCGTCACACAAACTGACGTGCGAGCAATACAGCTTGCCAAAGCCGCGCTCTATGCTGGCATTAAGTTGCTGATGGAAAAGCTGGACGT
>JBGTAU010000506.1:0-15365 GCA_041749675.1 Rhizobiaceae bacterium
AATTTTCAAACTCGTATCACTGTTGCCGCCCGCCAAAAACAATAATGGGTGAGCGACTTGCGCACTGATTTTCAAAGGCTCATAGCGCCAGTCCGCTGCGACTGTTACAAGGGCACTACTGTGAAGACTGGGCCAAGCTAAAGTACCCTCCACATTTGCAAATCTCTCAAACTGGCCTTGGGCGGTCTCAAAGGAAACATTCGATTTCACCAATGAAGCCTTGCCGAGTTTTGCATTCGCAATTGAGGAAAGGTCGGGCGAAGCCATGTCAGCAGCCACTTGTTTAGTCGCAGCGACAACGGAAGTGCCTATTGCCTTTGATGCCCATAGCGGCTTTAAGAAGTCAGTCGCTTGTGCATGTAAAACGATGTCAGCTTCATTCAATTGCAGTGATGATATCTCAACTTTACCTACAAATGTTGGCCAAAGCGAAATGCCAATATCGATGGATTTTGCAGTCAAAGTTATGGGGGCATCGCTTTGTGCCGATTGAACATCTCTTAGCGTCGCTTTTAGCTCAGGAAAAAATGAAAGTTCGAGTGCACCAGACGAAGTCACTTCTCCGCCGGTCCACGCCCCTATAGTGCTCAAAAACTGAGGAAGCACCTTGTCGCGGTCAAACAGGCTTTGGGATATCACAAAAGGCGCGCCGAACACCAATAGCGCGATCAATAAACCAACTATGGACTTTGCAGAAAACCGATTCTGTATGCGTTTTTGCAACGGCGGTGAATTTGAATTTGCCATAAATGCCGGTTTAATCATTCCGCCAACCATTGCAAGCTTTGTGGTCTCAACGAGGTTCATAGAGAAGTGGAGTGATTAGGGTTAACAATTTCCTAATCAGATATTTACCAAGTTTTTAGGTCCATGAATGTATATTAAGACTTAATAGGTTTTGGTAAGGACTTGTTAATTTTTCTAATCCATTTTGGGACAACTGAAGATGCAGACGTTGTCAGTTTCGTTTGTTTCCTATTGCCCTGCCACTGAACACAGCGAATTACTTTTGCGGCGCCGGTCATCCCGGCGCCCTTTTTTTATGGTCGATCGCCAGCAAGTGCGCGTGACAAAATGAAAACTGGAACAACACTCACCGCGACAATCGCAAGTGCTGCAATCGCGCCGTCTTCGACCGCTGCGCGGGACGCGTTTTCGTAAACCAACGTCGCCAACGTGTTGAAACCTATCGGACGAAGCAAAATGGCGGACGATAATTCTTTCACCGTGTCGACAAATATTAAAATCAAACTCGTCAAGATCGCAGGGCGCAGCAACGGCAACAGAACATCACGCGAGGCGGCGATTGGCGAGTGCCCAAGATTGCGCGCGGCTGCGTCAAGATTTGCCGGTAGCTTTGATAAGGCTGCCGACAGTGAGGATTCTCCCACAGCCATAAACCGAATGGTGCTGACCAGAATAATGGCAAATGCAGAGCCGGAAAAAATCAATCCAACTGGCATGCCAACTATTGCGCGAGAGGCTGTGTTTAAGACTGAATCAAGTGAGGTGAGAACATAGAGAAGCCCCAGTGCCAAAATTGTCCCCGGAAGCGTATAACCGATTGTGGCAAGTCTTATGATCCAGCGTTTAGGCCCCGTTATCAATCGTCCAATATGCAAGAGAAAGAGGCAGACAGCGACAACCAAGAATGACGTAGCCACGCCAACCAAGATGCTGTTTTTCAATGCGCTGAGAAATATGGGGTCAAGACTTTGATCAAGGCGCTTGGACGCAAACCTGAGCAGCACCCCAACAGGAATGCCAAAACCCACCAGCACGGGCGCAGCCGTTGCCATCATCGCCAATAGTGCGCGAGGTCTCGAAAGCTGAATGCGAGCCGGCCTTGCCTTGATCGTACTGGCGCGGCCCGAATTATATCGCATCATGCGCCGCGAATAGACCTCGAGCCATAGCACAAAGGCAACGATGACCAACATGATTACTGCCAACTGCGCCGCCCCTGTCAAGCTGCCGCGCCCGAGCCAAGTGTTGTAAATCGAGAATGTCAGCGTGCGCACACCAAGATATTCGCTCGCGCCAATGTCATTGAGTGTTTCCATTAACGCCAGCGCCACACCCGCGATGATCGCAGGCCGCGACATTGGCAACAGCACTTTGAGAAACACACGAGCATTAGAAGCGCCCAGCGAGCGGGCTACATCAGCGGCATTACGCGCTTGCATCAAGAAAACCACGCGCGTTGCCATGTAAACGTAGGGATAAAGCGTCAGTGACAGAATGAACCCTGCGCCCCAAACATTGCGGATATCAGGAAACCAATAGTCGCTGTGCGTATGAAAATCGAAAGCCTCGCGGATCAGCGTTTGCACTGGACCAGCAAAGTGCAAAAATTCAACAAAACAATAGGCCGCAATATAGGGCGGAATGGCAATGGGGAGCACCAAAAGCCAAGACAGTGCTCGGCGTAATGGAAAGTCGAACGTGGTCACCAACCACGCACTCGTCACGCCCATAGACGCCGTGAGCAGTGCAACGAGGCCTAATAATATAGCGCTGGTTCCGAGGGCTTTGGGAAGCACGGTTTGAAATACATGGGTGAGTTCATCAAGATTGCCCTGAAATGCGATGATGATCAGGCTGACTATGGGCAAAATTGCAATGGTTACAATGAGGCCAATGAGCCAATATGCGCGTGCCAAGCGCGGCGCGCGCACCGGTAAATTACGCTGTGTATCAATCGCCGCCGTCATAACACATAGCGGCGAATGCCGGCATTACACCAGCATTCTATTCTCAATGGGCAGGCAATATTCAACTGCCGCTTCCATCGTCAAACGCAACGCGATCAACCATTTCAGAGGCTGCTTTGCGATTTTTCGCGATGTCAACGAGAGGCAGACTATCACCCTTTAATACACCCCAGTTAGCCACCAATTCAGATGGCGCAACGGCTGGATCTACCGGATATTCAAACACCTTTTCGGCGTATATCTTCTGCGCTTCTTCGCTGGCGAGGAAAAACATTAGTGCCAGTGCAGAAGCCTTGTTGGGTGCATATTTGGCCATTGCCATGCCAGATACGTTGACATGGGTTCCATTGCCTGCGGCATCTGGAAACAATACTTTGATCGCGCCAGCCCAATCTTTTTGCTCAGGCTCTTTTTCGTTGGTCAGCATCTGCCCGACATAATAGGTATTGCCCAGTGCAATATCACATTCACCTGCGAAAATTGCCTTTGCCTGATCACGGTCGCCGCCCTCTGGCTTGCGCGCGAGATTGGCCTTAACGCCAGTCAACCAGCTTTCTGCTTTCTCGGGGCCCTCATGGGCAATGACCGATGATATCAATGCAAGATTATAGTCATGCTGACCAGAGCGCGTGCAGATTTTGCCCTTCCACTTTGGGTCAGCAAGTTCGGCATAGGTGATTTCGTTTTGCGCGACACGATCCTTGGAGGCGTAAATGACGCGGCCGCGTTTTGTGAGGCCAAACCAATTGCCAGCTGGATCGCGGTACTCCGCGGGAATTTTGCCATTGATGGCTTCATCGGTGACAGGCTGAGTGACGCCCTTGTCAACGATTGAGGAAAGACGGGCGATATCGACAGCCAAAATCACATCGGCAGGCGAATTTTCGCCTTCCGCCAAGATGCGCTCTTCTAAGCCTTTGTCGAGAAACAACACATTGGTTTTGATGCCAGTCTTCGCAGTGAACGCCGTCAATACGGGTTCAATCAGCGGCGGTTGGCGGTATGAGTAAATGTTGACGACATCTTCGGCAGATGCGGTAATGGGGGTGGCAAAGCTCGCAATTGAAAGTGACACTGCAGCCAATACCGGGCGCAAAGATGCGCCGGACAATAAAGTCATTTTAGTCTCCATGCCATCGAGGTTCAAGGCCTCGGGGTTGAATGTCGCTTGTGCGACCCGTTGGGACTAAGCGGCACAGCAAACAAGGTCAATGAATTTTGACCAACTATTTGCTACAGTTTGGAATTGTTCAAATTGAGAACAATGACGATCTATTCAGCCAGAACACGGGTCGAGGGAAATGTAATCTCGATTAACGTGCCCTGGCCGGGCGTCGATGAGATGATGAAGCTGGCGCGGTTGGCTTCCACCATCGCTTTGGTCAACGGTAAGCCAAGACCAGTACCATCGCCGCGCTCGCGCTTCAGCGTGTTGATTTGTTTGAAAGGCTTGAGAGCCTGTTCAATATCCTGAGCACTCATGCCGACACCTGTGTCCCGCACACGGATCGCCACGCCGCCGGTGAGCTCATATGATGTTGACACAATGACTTGCCCGCCCGCGCCTGTGTAGCGCACCGCATTGGCGAGTAGATTGAGCGCGATCTGCTTGATCGAGCGAAGATCGGCAACAACACCGGGAAGTTCTGTGGCAAACGAAGAACGGATGATCACGCGCTCACGATTGGCCTGCGGCTGCATTATCGAGACAGCTTCAGCTAGCGCTTCATTGAGGCCAACGGACTCAAAGTTCATTTCCTGTTGGCCAGCTTCAATCTTGGAAATATCCAAAAGGTCATTGACCAGATCCAGCACATGGCGGCCAGAGCGGTTGATGTCGTTGAGATAGTCCAAGTAGCGGGCATTACCCACCGGACCAAAACGCTCTTCCGACATCATATCTGAAAAGCCAATAATCGCATTAAGCGGCGTGCGAATTTCATGGCTGACGCGGGCCAGAAACTCCGACTTCTGTGTAGACGCGTGTTCGGCTGCACGCTTGGCAGCACTTAAATCTTCTTCAGCTCGCTTCCACTGAGTGATATCGCGCAAGACGACGCAATAGCCAGTCTCTGCTTCCAACTTTCCAATGGTCATAAACAGTGGAATAAACCGGCCGCGTGCTTCACGGCCAATCACTTCGCGCCCATCATTGATGAGGCTGGCAACGCCAGTGCCAGCCAAGTTTGCAATATAGTCATTGGCAACCTTTTGGCTTTCTGTTGCCAGCAAGTGCGTGAAGGGCTTGCCCGAAACTGCGGCAGGATCAAAGCCAAACAGTGCTTCCGCTGATTGGTTGATAGAACGGATCGTGCCGTCAGTATTGACAAAAACCACGCCATCAGTGGCAGTTTCCAAGACTGACGAAAGTTCCGAAACTTCGCGATTGAGCCGCTCGATTGTGGTGTTGGTTTCATCGTTTGGCTTTTGGATATCGTCAACGGGCTTTAGTGACAAGAGCAATGCATGTTCACCCTTCCAGCGCACGGAATGCAAATGCGCACGCACTGGAATTTCATTGTTGTCGGCCATCACGATTTTAGACGAAGAGCCAGCTTCATTTTCGGATGACGACACATGTAGCAAATGTTCAATGCCGCCCTCTTGCTCGAGTTCCGCCAACGAGGAATATTGCGTTAATTCGAAGAATGCAGGATTGCCGTAAAGCAAATGCGAACCATTGTGGATGAGCACGGGCACAGGCAACTTAGAAAGGATCGGTGCGTCATCGGTGCTGTGCTTGGGTGTTGCATCTTCGTCGGGATCAAACGGTAGGCGATAGTCTGAATCGTAGCCCTCGTCCTCGGTATCTAAAACCGATGTACCGTCAAGTTTTGCAAGATCAGTTAAGTCATCTTGCGAAGCAGGCTCTTGGATCTCCGAGTTAGGCTCTTGGATTTCCGAACTAGGCTCTTGGATTTCCGCACTAGGCTCTTGGATTTCAAAGTCGTCGTCATATGAGTTGTCCGAAACCAAATCAGCCTTGTCTACCAATTGAGTGGGCGCGGCGTCTGTAAAGACAACATCGCTCGCATCGTCCGACTGGACCTCTGGTTCAATAGACAATCCGTCGCGGCGTAAGCGATCAGCGATTTCGCGAAACGCGTTGCGCTCTATGGGTGTTAATTGACCTTTGTCATTGGCGTCAACATACTTGTCCTTATTGGCGCGGTGCTCACCCAATTGCACAATTTTATGATCATCAAGGCGCACTGGCGCAGACGGTTGAGCAATGGTGATGGCCGGTACTTCGCCACGCCAATGGTCTTCTGTAAGATAAACGTCTTCTAAGACGTCTTCGACAGGAGTCTGTTGTGCGCCAATTAAGGCGAGTCCAAGCCCTTCGGGATCGACAACAGCATCTGCGATGCGTACAATGCCAAAGCCTCGAAAGCCCTCAAACTTACGGTCGCGGTCATAGGCAGGGAGCGCTGCGAGATCGACAGGTGCGCGCATATCCGTGCCTTCAATCGGCCAAAGCACACTGCGACCTGACCACGTATCGCGGCGTGCCAAAAGATCGACAATTTCACCGCCCGGATCGAACGCGAAAACGTTGGCAACTTCTTTGAAACTGCGCCCGATTATATTGGCAGCGTGATCACCGACAATCCCTGCAAATTCTGGCGAAACATACGAAAAGTTGCCGTCAGCATCAATCTTCCACGTAAAGCGGACAGGCTGCGAAGCAGCTTCAGACCGAAGATCTGGCGTCAAATGGGATTGGACCGTTGGCTTGGCCTCAATAATAGGCGGATTGCTATTCACTGGTTCTTCGACGACGCTTGCTTGCGGGATAGCTATTGCGTCAGCGAGTGATGTTTCCGCAAAACGTACATCCGGCTCAGCCACAAGCTCAGTCACCTGAAAATCATCTGCGTGTGCAAGCGAAGGCACGCCATCTCGTACGGACACGGCATTTTTTACAGGCACACCAATCGCAAGCATGATGAAAAGCGCAGGATCATCGCGCAAACGCCCTATCCCGACCGGAATAAATTGCGCCCCCGCTTTCAAGCGGCGTTTGACCATCCGATCGGTCTCGATCAGTGTTTGCGCCGCAAGTTGCGCCAAATCGAACTCGGAAATCTGTAAGGCATTGAATTGTTCGCTGGCAGCCAGCACAGCGCCGCTTTTATCCAGCACAGCAAAATGTGTGCTGTCATCAGCCATCGATTGAATGATGGCATCGTTCTTTGCATTCTCGCTCGGCCAAGACAAAACGACCGCGGTCTCACCTCCCGGCAATTTTGCTGACCCAACACTGACCATCAACATACGACTGTCGACACCAGCAGTCAGGCGCAAGCCAATTGAAAAAACGCGAGGTGCATGGCTTAAAAGGTCTAGTGCACGGATTTGACGCTCTGCACTGACGCCGAGCTGCGGATTTTCGCCTACGATATCAAAAGGACCTTCAAAGCCCAGCACCTGAGCGCCAGCAGCATTGGCAAGCAATGTTGTGTCGAGATTTTCAGATAAGACAAGCAGAGCATGGCCGGCCGCCAAATGCTCGCGCACACCGTCTAAAACTGCCAGATCAATAAATGGATAGGAAATAAACGCCATTTCAGCCTTTGAAATTTGTCCTTAACAGTTCGTTAATAGGACTTTTGACGCATGCAGTCCACTTTTTGAAGCCATTTGTGCCGGGTTTCTGCAAGGGTAGTTAATTCTGCATTGGTGCAATGCAATATTTATGTTGCACTGCACAATAAACTCGGTTATACAGCCTTCATGAATAAACAACGCGGCAAGAACGCCGCAAAAGGAGCGACACATGTCCAAGAAAACCGAATCCGATGCTTTCGCAATGCCTTCTTTCGATGCTTCCAAGATGACCGATCAGTTCCGTGATATGGCTGAAAAAGGCGCTGAGCAGACCAAAGACGCTTATTCCAAGATGAAGACATCTGCAGAAGAAGCCCAAAAGACCGTTGAAGAAACCCTCAAGACCGTACAGGCCGCTGGCGCTGACGTTTCCTTGAAGGCAATTTCCACAATGCGTTCCAATGCAGAAGCTGGCCTTGCTCACCTCGAAGCTCTTGTTTCCGTGAAGTCAGTATCCGATTTCGTTGAATTGCAGACTTCTTTCTTCCGCAAGCAAGCTGAATTGGTTGTGGCGCAAGCTAAAGAATTGCAAGACGTTTCGACCAAAGCTGTAGAAAAGGCTGCTGCGCCTGCTAAAGCTGCTTTCGAAAAAGTCGCTAAAGAATTCAAAGCCGCTTAATTGGCTTTGTTACAGTAGTGGTTGCCATTGATCTCCTCCCAGATTTGGCAACCAAACAGCTGAGCGCGTAAATGCTCAGCTCGTCAATAAAGGCCAGGCTCCTCCCGCCTGGCCTTTTTCTTGATCTATTTGCCAAAACCACGCTTGCAAACAAGCAGTTTTGCCCTTATGCCACGGCAAGAAAGCCCAACTTAAATCTGGGTCTTCAGTGTGCGATTGTAGCTCAGTTGGTTAGAGCGCCGGATTGTGGATCCGGAGGTCGACGGTTCGAACCCGCCCAATCGTACCATTTTTCAACAATTCAAATCCCTAGCGCCGGAAACCTTTGAAAAAGGCAAGCCCGCTCAAAATGAGCGCAGTTGCCAAAACCGGCACGACCAACAGTAAATCTACGCGAATATCACAGCCGCCTTCGCATGAGTTTCCAACAGTTTGGTTTTCGATGAACGCGAGCACGATCAACGCCGCTGTGAGCCAATAAATCGTTGGTGCGTGGCGAAATCGGATTAATATATAGAGCGCCAGTGCAAATGCACCAAGAACGAGAACGATGATCAAAACAGCGCTCCCTGACTGGATGCGGTAGGTTTATCCTTCGATTTTGCAGGTTTAGCAACGCTCGAACCGCTCGCTTCCACCACATCCACGGTGCCATCTGAAAATTGCAGATTTAAACTTTGGCCGCTGGCAACAGAAGATTTTCCGCGCACCATATTGCCGTCACCATCGCGCACCAGCGCAAAACCACGCTCCAAAACACGTGTATAACTGAGCCCCTCCGCAACGCGCCAAACTGCATTTAAACGCTCTTTCGCACGCGTCCGCAACGCATCCGCAGCGCGTCTCGAGCGCGTCTGCAACGTATCCAGAGTGCGTCTGCCATGTTGAACATTTGCATTCAGCGCAGTCGGCGACACGCGACCGGCAAGACGAGCAAAAACTTGACCTTTGCGCAGGCGCGACGCTTCAACAGCCCGGTCACCGCGACTTTCAAACTGCGCCACCAGCAAACGCTTTTGATCAAAACTGCGCGTCAAAAGTTTCGCGTCCAACCGCCCAGCCGCCCCTTGGATAAAACGCAAGCGCTTCAATTCGACGCCGCTCGACAAGCCCCGCTCCAATCGCGTGACCGCTTCGTCAAACCGGCGGCGCGGCAGCGCAAGCAACATATCGGGCGAAGGGAGGGCCCGACTGGCAGACGTCACGCTTTGGCGTTTTCGATCAAATAGCCGCGACAAGCCGCCAGACAATCGCGCCGCCAAACTTGAAAGCGTTGCCTCAAGTTCAGCTTTAACCGGAACCGCCATTTCGGCCGCTCCCGTTGGCGTTGGTGCACGAACGTCAGCGGCATAGTCGATCAATGTCCAGTCGGTTTCATGGCCAACGGCGGAAATCACTGGAATTTCAGAATTGGCAACCGCCCGCACGACGATTTCGTCATTAAAGCCCCATAGATCTTCGAGCGATCCACCACCGCGCGCGACGATGATGACGTCCGGGCGCGGTAAGCCAAGATCAGGATCAAGCGCGTTAAACCCATTCACCGCGGCCGCCACTTCGCTCCCGCAGGTTTCGCCCTGCACCCGCACCGGCCAAACCAGCACATGCAGCGGAAAGCGGTCCGATATGCGATGAATAATATCGCGAATAACCGCGCCAGTCGGTGAAGTGACCACACCAATCACCCGCGGCATATAGGGGATGAGTTGCTTAGCCGCGTCCGAAAACAAGCCCTCAGCGGCGAGCCGCCGCTTGCGCTCCTCAAGCAAAGCCATCAAAGCGCCCGCGCCGGCCGGTTCCATCTGCTCGATAACGATTTGATATTTCGAGGAGCCTGGAAAGGTGGTGAGTTTGCCCGTGGCAATCACTTCCATGCCTTCTTCGGGCGCAAATTTCAGTTTCGACATGCCGCCGCGCCAAACCACAGCTTCAATCCGCGCCTTGTCATCTTTCAGCGAAAAATACGCATGACCCGATGAATGCGGTCCGCGATATCCGGAAATCTCGCCGCGCACCCGCACATTGCCAAAACTATCCTCAACAAGCCGTTTGAGCGCCCCCGAAATTTCGGAAACGGTGAATTCTGCGGCGTTGGAGGGCGATTCGGTATTCATGATATGAATTGGCGGGATTGCAGCGCGGTGGTCAAGACTTTTTAGCCGATCACATTGCCATGACGCGAAAGCAACACGACCATTCTGCTCGAATTCACGCGATTTTTGTAACTATTCTGCAATTTGCCTATGGCAAAATCAGCCTATGGAACCAGACGGAACGACGTACACTCTGCCCCATCCCACCTTTGCGCGCATCATCATGACGGTAGCGGGATTGTTTGCCTTGATCATGTCGCCGTATGAATTATGGCGCGGGGTCTGGCCATTGAATCTCACCTCGCCGTTTTTTGGCTTCATCATGCTCGGCGGCATGTCGGTTGGCGCAGGCTTTCTTTATGTTGGTCTTATCGCCCCGTCTGCCAAATTGCGCTTTGCACCTGGTCTTGTCGAACTCCACTACGATTATCTCATCGGCCAATCGCGCCAAATCATCCGCGCGTCAGATATTGAAGGGTTCGACATCGAAGAACGCTACAATTCTGACGGGCCGAATGATTGGTATGCCGTGATAAAACTCAAGACGGGCAAGCCCGTGACATCAAGGCCATTAGGCACGAAAGCGGCGGCGGAAAACTGTTTGGCGCAGTGGCGAGGCTTGTTGACCGGACCCACTGTGTTGCACATGGCCTGAAGAATTTCACGTACATTCCGCTGCCAAAGGCAGACCTATCCCTAAAACCCATTGGGCGATCGCTTTGAAAGTGACGCCGACGAGGTTGCTCAGCGTGGCTGGGAGCCCGCGCGAAACTTTGCAATTGAAGTCCCCCAGAGAGTCAACTAGCTTTAATCTTCCGATCACTCGTACTCGTGACACCCGAAGATGCGTGAGGCGACTGACACCTGGGAGGATACTATGTCTAGACAGATGATAAACTTTTTTTTGGCCTCCGCGGTAGGCTTGGCCGGATTGCTGACAGTGGGGGCAATGGTGGCACGCGCGGCGGAACAAATCACCCAACAACAGCTTCTCGGCACCGAGCTTGTCACTGGCCTGACTGACAACAGCGCATTTCTGTCGAGCCCGCAAGCTGGACCAGCGAAGCACGACTTCACCGGCAGCCTGAAGCTTGACGAGGCCGGGATGGAAACCGAACCGGCAGCCTTCAAATTGTCTGAGGTCATGGGCAAGAATCCGAAAATATTTCCGGCAGTTTCGCTGTCGTTCTTTGCCGCTAACGGTGATCTCGTGCCTGTGGAGCGCGACGTGATCCGCGCGGGTTCATCTGCCGAGGGAACCGGTTATTGGGACATGATCGTGCAGCCAGGCCGCGTCTGGTCCGAGCCGGGCGACGGCGAATGGTCGCGTGCGTCGTTCCCGTTTTCCTTGATGCACTCCATTGAAGGCGAGACCCATCACGGCGTTGCCACCTTCCTCTATAACGACAAGGCTGTATCCAACCTGCGCTATCAGATCGTCCAGCAGACGTCGCCATACTCAATTGAGGATTACTTCACGGCATGGGGCCGTGTCCCCGCTCGCTATATCGTTGGTGGCATTGAGGACTTGGCAACGCGTCGCGCCAACTATGCCAAGGAAGTGGCCGACCGTTTCCCGATGGCTGACTGGAGCGCACTGGAAGCCAAGGTGGGTGCCGACAAGCTTGCCGATTTCGAAAGCGCCATGGAGCAGGACGAGGTCTTGCTCAGCGGGCTGGTGGTCGATGGCACGTTTTATCACAAGCCCTGCAAGAGCGCGGCCGGACCGCTGCCCTTTTGCGACGTCACCAATTTTGGTGTGTGGTCGGCAACCAAGTCGTTGTCGAACGCCGTGGCTCTGCTTCGCTTGGCGCAGAAATTCGGGCCGGAGGTGTTTGATGCCAAGGTTGTCGACTATGTTAATATTCCGGCCAAACATGACGGCTGGCAAAAAGTCACATTTAAAGACCTCCTGAACATGGCAAGCGGCGTCGGTTTCGGTACCAGCACGCGGGATCCCAATGACAGCGTCGACGGGTATCTCGATGGCAATTATGCGACATGGTACGAGGCACGCAGCGTAGGCGATAAACTTGCAGCCCTGGCCGAAACTCCAGACCTGCCCTGGGGCCCCGGCGAGGTGACCCGTTATCGTGATCAGGACATGTTCCTGCTTGGCCTCGCCATGACGGAATATTTGAAGCGCAAAGAAGGCGGTGATGCAGATGTTTGGGCCATGCTTGTCGACGAAGTGTACCGTCCCATTGGCATCCATCATGCGCCTACCAACCGCACGATTGAAAGTGACGGCAGCAAAGGCCAGCCGATCATGGCCTTCGGCTACTATCCAAGCCTAAGCGACTTGGCGAAAATCGCAATGCTGTATCAGAACAAGGGCCGCCATGGCGACACTCAGATCCTTCATGCACCGATGATTGAATCCATTCTAGCGGGGTCAGATGACCGTGGACTGACCACCGGCGGCAAGAACGCCTTCGGAGATCAGCGTTACTACATGTCGTTCTGGAACGCACGCCATGATGCCGGTGATGCCTGCAAGCTCTATGTTCCAGCGATGATCGGCTGGGTAGGAAACATCCTCGCGTTGTTGCCAAACGGCATGGTGGGAATTCGCCTGTCAAAAAACTGGGACGGCAACGAAGCTGCTGAAGACTACACCGGTATGGCAAACGTTGCCAATCGGTTGGATGCATTTTGCAAGTGATGACCCAATGAAGCAGCACGGTTAACTAGGCGGGTGATAGCATTTGCCCCGGGTTCGGTCTGGCTCCGACCGAACTGCTGCCGGGGCCACGGAGATTCACGATCAGCGCCTCGCGTCATGGCCGCAACGAGTGCGACAGTGCTCTATATTGGCTATTGGCGACGTTTGAAGGAATTCTTGCTCGTCAACATCTCTGTTTGAATTGAACTTTTTCAGCCCCCCCTCACCACCGTGCCCCCATCCCCACACTCTGCCGTTTTAACCTAATCTCCCCCTCAAAGCCGGGCGAGGACAGATTGTCCAAGCTCTCCAAAATATGCTGGGCCATGGCTTCCACGATGGGGGAGCGGCGGGCTTTGGCGAGCGGGTGGCGATCTAAAGGATGTGAATTTTGCGAAACAGCAACGTAAGGCAAGCCAACATACCTTTACAGGGTGAGCATATCTCAAGCAGTGTATTGGACTAACGCGATGCACTTTACTATCCGGCTATAGCTTCCGAGGTGAGTTTGATCTTTATTCAGAGTAGGAATTAGAAAGTGTCAGTTAAACTGACAATTCCCACTCAAACACATCCCCATTTTCCTGAACTAGTACCGCATTGGCATTGTTGCCAAGGCCCTGACTTGCCGGAAAGAGAACCAAAATTCTCACCATAAACAGTCAAGTCACTTGAAAGGATTTGACCATCTGTGTGAAATATCGACTCTCCTGGTCCATAGCTCTGGCCCTTCCAAACGCAGCCATTACCTTGTTCGCTTGACTGCACCGGGGTGCTTTGTGCGCGCTGGTTATCTAAGCTCCGACAATAATCACCAAGTTTGCCCAAGTTGCCTGTTGCGAGCGACCCATAAAAGGCAAAAAAACCTGTCCCGCCTTCAGCTATGGATTTGCACATGGATGGGTTGAATTTGGAACCTGATCCACCCGAAGAGCTGATCAATCTAGGTTTCGGTGGCGGTGACTTTTCCGCTTCAGATACTTCTTCAATTGTTTTGCTTAAGTCGTCAATGTGCTTGGTTGGCGAATTGCCATTTACGAGTTCAGAACCGGCTAGACTAGATCCAGCATTTGTTGCAGTGACTGTGCGACTGGCCAAATTACCGGCCAATTGTCTGCCGCCTTGCCCACACGCTACAAGCACGGCCATTGCGGCCACAAAAATACCCAAGACTGCAACGGTGCGTCGCACTGAAGTTCTATTGGTTAGACGAGGCTCATATTTGTTAACAAACATTTCTTTCCCCCCACTACAATTCCTCGACTTGGACGATATTTTGAATTCCCGGTCAGATCAAGAATTTTGTTGCCCTTACCACCGTGCCCCCATCCCCACACTCTGCCGCTTCAACCTGATCTCCCCCTCAAAGGCGGGCGAGGACAGATTGTCCAAGCTCTCCAAAATATGCTGGGCCATGGCTTCCACGATGGGGGAGCGGCGGCCTTTGGCGCGAAGGAGGGCTATTTCTACGTCGGGGAGTTTGGCGAAGCCGTCGGCTTCGGTCAGCACGCGCATGCCCGGGCGCAGTGAACATTCGGCGAGTACCGAGACGGCCAAACCGGCCAGCACGGAGGCGATGAGGACGGTGGCGGACCAGGAGGTGAAGAGCACGCGGTGCTCGCGCTTCATGTGTGTCAGCGCCTCGCCGGCCGATACCCGCCAGATGCAATTGGGACGGCCGAACGCCAGCGGCAAGACGGGCTCTTCATGAATAGTGTGGTTGGCGGAGGTGACCCACAGCAGTGGCTCGCGCCGCACGATTTCGGAATAGCCTTGATCTGGCGTATGGGTGACGAGCGCCAAATCGAGCGCCCCGCGATTGAGATGCTCAATGAGATTGACGGTCGGCTCGCAAATGATCGACAGCTCCACGCGCGGGTTTGAGCGGGCAAAACGCGCCATGATTTCGGGCAGAAAGCGGTCGGCATAATCATCCGGCATACCGATGCGAATGTGGCCCTCAAGCTTGGTATCATCAAAGGCGGCGACGGTTTCTCCATTCAGCCGCAACATGCGCCGCGCAAAGTTTAAGAGCTTTTCGCCGTCTTCTGTCAGCCGGTTTGTGCGCCCGTCTTTTTCAAACAGCGGCTTGCCAATCCGGTCTTCTAAACGGCGCATCTGCATGGAGACGGCGGACTGGGTTTTGAACACGCTATCCGCCGCGCGGGTAAACGATCCGGCATCGGAAATGGCAACAAAGGTTTGCAGTTGATCAAGATCTAAGGGCGTGGCCATGGCAGTTTCCATTCATCACAAACAATGATGAAAAGCATTAGTAACATTCGTTTGATAAATCAATTGGGCAAGCGCATCTTATCAACATTGCAAAAGGTGAGTGGCGTGTATGTGCCAACCGGAGCGCGGATTCAGGGTGAATCTGCGGCGGTTTTTTGTTGCCTTTTTGCGAAATCTTTAAAGGAGGTTGCCATGTCTACAAGTCACTGCCCATCCGATGTTTCCGCACCAAGCGCAATTGCGAATTTTGCAACGCGCACCGTCACCAAACTTTTAGCGCTCATCACCGCATGGCAAAACCGCCGCGCTTTGTATCGTTTAGGCTATATGAGCGATCACGAATTATCAGATATTGGCCTGACCCGTTCAGACCTTTACGCTGTTGAAAGTGGCCCGCTGTCGATTGATCCGACCGCACGGCTCGGCGC